>CAZKEW010000025.1:0-18579 GCA_964551885.1 uncultured Eubacteriales bacterium | reverse complement strand
ACGTTCTCGATTATTGGCTCATTCTATCTACCCCCCCTTTTTTTGTCAAGAAAAGTCCAGGCTCTCCGCCGCCCTTTTTGGGGCTACCTCTCCGCAGTGATATCACGTTTGCCAGCGGCTAAAAATTCGGCCAAGAAAATTCACCCCTGATTTCATCCAAAGGGGTGATTGACCCATAGAAAACGGCATGGCATTGTGGGGTCTACAAAAAGGAAAAGGAAGCGACTATGTTATCCAAATCCTCGCTCTTTCATCTAAGCAAACCGGAAAGGAAGGGTCAGATCTTCAACCTTCCTCTGCCGACGCTCGTCGAAGGGCAAGATGCTACAGGAAAAGCGTTCAAAGAGAAAACAGTACTCTTCTACATCAGCCACCAGGGCGCCTCATTCAACTTGGCGAATTCCATCGCCCTGGGGTCAAAGCTGAAGTTGATCATCGACCTCCCCCCTTCCCTGGCCGAAGATAAGAATCTCAAGCTCGTCATCAACGGCAAAGTGGCACTCGTGGAGGCCAATCATTCTCACCCTTCAAGACAGCAAGTTTCACTGAGGTTTGAAAGCAAATATTTCATTAAAACGGACAGCTGAGGACAACAGCAGTCCGCTGCTCGAGGAAAAGGACAAGCTTTTTTGCCGGCGTGTTCAAGATCATCACCAACCCTTAGGAGGCATGATGAAGCCAAAGAGCTTAATCTCTGCGGATGATGAGAATGTCTAAAAAATCACCCTCCGATTCATCCTTAAGAGCGATTGAACTTCAAGAAGGAAGGAGCGAAAATTTCAATCCGGAAATGAACGAAAACGAAGAACTCTCCAAACCCTCCACCCATGGCGCGGCCAGAGCCGGGAAGAGAGAGCGGGCCTTTGAGCTCTCTCTTCCTGCTTTGGTGACAGGCGTGGATACCCTGGGAAAGAAATTCAGGGAGAAAACCCAGCTTTTCTCCATCAGCTCCGAAGAAGCCACGGTCTGGCTGAAATCAAAAGTCATGCTCGGGGCCAAATTAGACCTCTTTTTGGAAATCCCAAAAACTCTCATCCTGGAGAATTATCTTAAGCTTTGCCTCTCCGGCACCGTCGTTCTCGCTCGGGCGGACTCGGCGCGAGCCGGCAAAAAGCAGCTTGTTTCTGTGAGGCTCGATAAAAAATTCAGGCTGCTTCCCATCCCTTCCAGCATCAATTAAAACCTAAACGCAGCGCATTTTTTTCTTAAAATTTCTTGACAAGAATCTATCGATTTAATAGAATTTCGCTAGACGGAGATTGGAAAAACCTCTTTGGCTCAGGGGTTAAGAGACACCAAAGAGGGAGAGAATTATGAACAAAAAACCAACAACCTCGGAAGAGAAAAAAATCAAAATCCTCATTTTCTGTCCCTCGGAAATCATCCTCTCAGGCATTCTCAGAGCTTTTGAAGCAGACGCCGGAATTGAAATCACCAACGTTGAGAAGAACACGATTGAGACATTCATGGATTCGATCAAAAAATTGAGGCCGCATGTGATTCTCTTTGCCAACACGGAGCCATTGCCCAACATGCGGGAAATCTGCAAAGCCATCAAAGAGATCTCCAAACTCCAAAGCAAATCCCAGCTCCTGCTCTTGGGCAGCATTCCCTCCCATGAGGAAATCGTCGGCCTCATCAATGCGGGCGCTCGAGGATACTTTGACCTCACCGACCCCTCGAGCCAGCTCTCCGAAGCCATTCGCGTCATCCACAAAGGGGAAATCTGGCTTCCCCGCGACAAGATGAGCAGCATCATGGATCGCATCATCTCCGTTGTCGGAAGAGACCTCAAGGAAAAGACTCTGGACCAGCTGACACCGACGGAATTCCAAGTTCTCAGGCTGATCGGTCAAGGAAAGAGCAATGATGAAATCGCCGGAATCCTTTTCATCAGCAAAAACACGGTCCGGTCCCATATCAAGAGCATCTACGCCAAGCTCGACACTCACAGCCGGCTCCAGCTGGCCCTGTACGCCATTAATTCAGCCCTGTTTTAATGAAACCGAAAAAATTAGAGGTTGAGATGAAAAAAGTCCAAAAATCAAAAAAGAGCGCTTCCCTCCCGGTGGCCCAAACCAATCGACGGAGGGAATGGCGTTTTGACTTACCCCTTTCTACCCTCATCGAAGGAAAACTCCCCCATGGAGAAAAATTCCAAGAATCAACCACCATCGAAAATATCAGCGGCACGGGTGCTTATTTCTGCCTCGATTCGGGTGTTGTCGTCGGTTCAAAGCTTAACCTCATGATCGACCTCCCCTCGCACCTGACCGGGGGGAAAGAAATCAAGCTTAACCTCGGCGGGATTACCGTTCGCCTCGAAGAACCCGATAAAAAAGGCAAGAGGCAAGGCGTGGCCATCAGGTTTAGCAAAGATTTCAAATTTATCGAACGCGCCAAAAAAAAGAAGTCAGCCTGATTTCTGGGCTCGAACGAGACCGCCCCCCTAATTCCGTTTTCATTTTATTTGCTTTTATTGGCAGCTTCGACAATTTTCTGTAGAATAGTGACGGCAATATGGCTATGCTGACCGTTGCGCTGACAGGAGGGATTGCCACAGGCAAATCCGTCGTAGCCGGAATCCTAAGGCAACATGGCTGCTACGTCCACTCTGCCGATCAAGTCGCCCATGACCTGATGAAGTCCGGCAAGCCGGCATGGCAAAAAATCATATCTCGTTTTGGCCCTCAGATCCTTAATCTCGACCAGACCATCAACCGCTCCAGGCTGGGAGCCATCGTCTTCTCTGATGAGAAAGACCGGCAATTTCTCAATTCTCTCATCCACCCTCTCGTCCTAAGAAAGAAAAAACAGGTCATTCACCGGCTGGAGAAAAAAGGAACATACAAAATTTTTATTTCTGAGGCCGCCTTGACCATCGAATCGGGCTACGCGCCTTTCTTCGATAGAATCATCGTTGTTCATTGTGCCGAGGACATCCAAGTCCAGAGGCTGATGGAAAGGGACAAAATCAGCCGACGAGAAGCGCTCGAAAAAATCCGCAGCCAGATGCCGTCACGAGAAAAGCGAACATATGCCGATTACGTGATTGATGCGTCCGGCTCTTTAGAGAACACGGCAAGACAGACGAATGATGTCTATCGGCATCTTTTGTCTGATTACCAGAGGAAGCTGAAAAAAGAGAAAAGGAAACGACCGGCCGGGTCTAAGCCAAAAGTGCGGCAGCCAAAAGGGGGATCATGATCTCGTGGTGCCCGATGAAGTAAAATCCCCTGCCCTTCTTCCCCACCGCCCTCTGAATCACATTTTGATACGGCCGATAGTGGTGGATGAAATCAAAAACAGCCGTGGAAAAATTATCCAACGCTTTTCCTTTGTTCCTGACGAAGGATAGCGCTTTCAAGAAGACCTCGGGCAGAATGACCGCAGAGCCGACGTTGACAAAAACCCCTCCTCCCTCAAGGCCTTCCACAAGAGAGCAGAAGAGGAAAAAATCAGCCAAAGACGTTTTTCCTATCGCTTCACCGCTGGCTTCCGGATGAAAGTGGATCGTATCCGTTCCCACGGCCACATGGACGCTCACCGGAATGCCGAGCTCGGATGAACCCGCCAGAAGACTCAGTCGCTTATAAGGAAAATCCGAAGCGGCGATCATCTTGCCCACCGCCTCGCCTAAGCCTATCCCCTGCTCGGCGCCCGATTTTATCGCTCGGTTCAGGAGTTCCCCCGTTTCCCGCGCCATGCCGAACTCACCGCTCTTTATCTGTGCGGCGACATCCTCTGAGGTCTTGCCGGCAAAGGCGATTTCGAAGTCGTGAATGATTCCGGCTCCATTGAGCGCCAAGCCTGAAATCCAACCCTCTTTCATCAGGCGGATGATCACAGGGTTCAATCCCACCTTGATCACATGGGCCCCCAAAGCAAACAGAATGGCTCTCTTTTTTGTCTTGGCCGCTCGGACGAGGGCGACAAAATCTTTGAAATCTTTTCCAGCCAAAATATCGGGAAGGCTGTCGAGGAACTCGGCAAATCCGCTTGAGGGACGATAGTCTTTAGCGAAGTCTTTGACGTCCACCTTGCTCTTTCTCGAAAGCAGAGAGTAGGTTTTTAGGCCGGAGGGATTCAGCCTTTTCCGGTGGTTGTTCTTCATGCCTAAATCTTCCGTATCCGGGTTATCGGACAAATCCCCATTCTCTTTTCGCCGGATGGTGGAAGAATAAGGATGTCTGAGAGTGTCACTCGGGTCTATTTTTTAGCCAGGGTGTTTTTCAACTCTTGGCCGGACCTGAATTTTATCCGTTTTCCTTTTTCTATTTTGATTTGCTTTTTCCGGCGGATATCCCGTCCGAAGCCTGTTTTCTTAGCGACGACTTTGAAGCTTCCGAATCCTCTAATTTCAATCTTTTGATTTTTCGCCAAGGCCTCCTTCAAAGCCCTCAATATGGACTCCACGATTAACAATGATTTAGCCCTGTTGAATTCCGAATTCTTCTCAATAGCAAGGGCGATATCATTCTTAATCATCTGAATCTCCTCTAATCCGGTTGGGTGATAGATAATAATTAATGAATCGAAGATAAAAAGTCAAGACGAATTATTGACTTGAATTTCACAATTATCTATAATAGGAGCAAGGTGAAAAAAAGATTCTTTCTTCTCTTTCTCATCTCTGTCATATCCCTCAAAGGATACGCCTCTATCTTTAAAATCACGGTGGATGCTCCCATTCACCCCATCTCTTCAGAATACATCGTTAAGAGCCTAGAGAGAGCAGAGAAAGAAAATGCCCGCTTGCTCATCATGGTTCTGAATACTCCGGGCGGCCTTGACTCCTCGATGCGGGAGATCATCGCGAAAATCCTCAACTCAAAGGTTCCCGTAGCGACATTTGTGAGCCCGAGCGGCGCCCGTGCCGCTTCCGCAGGTTTCTTCATCGCCATCGCCAGCGATATTTTCGTTATGGCTCCGGGGACAAGCACAGGAGCCGCCCATCCCGTGGGGATTTCCATAACCGGCCAGCCAATGGACAAGACCATGGAGGAAAAGGTTACCCATGATGCGGCTTCCTACATCAAAACCCTCGCTGAAAAAAGAGGGAGGAACATCCGTCTGGCGGAAGACGCCGTCAGGAAAAGTATCTCTTTCACGGAAAAAGAGGCTTTCGATCAAGGGTTGATTGACCTCGTGGCCAAAAATGAACAGGAGATCATCGATTATTTTGACAATAAAACCATAAGACAATTCAATGGGGAAGAAGTGTTGCTGCGTCTCAAAGACGAGCCCATCATCGAAATCCCGATGTCGGCCAGGCAGAAGTTTCTGATCACGATCTCCAACCCCAACCTGGCCTATATCCTTCTCATGCTCGGGCTTCTCGGCCTCTACTTTGAATTCTCCAACCCCGGAGCGATCCTGCCCGGGGTTCTCGGCGGAATCTGCCTTCTCATGGCTATATTTTCTTTCCAGATTTTGCCCATCAATTATGTCGGACTCCTGCTCATCCTGCTGGCCATCGGCTTATTCATCCTGGAGGTGAAAGTCCATAGTTATGGAATTCTGTCTGTGGGAGGAGTTATCGCCATGGTCATTGGATCCGTCATGCTTATCGACGCGCCTATTCCGGAGCTTCGGCCCAGCTTAAAATTAATCATTCCCGTAGCCATAAGCCTCTCCTTGATCTTCCTGTTCCTGGTTTTCCTGGTGATCCGCGCCCATGCCAAAAAAATACACACGGGCAAGGAAGGGCTCGTCGGAGAAATCGGTGTCGCCCAAACTGACCTAAAACCGGAAGGAAAGGTTTTCGTCCATGGCGAATTGTGGAATGCCGAAGCTGTTGGAGAAGTGCCTAAGGGCAGCAAGGTGAAAGTCGTCCAGGTCCTGGAGGGGTTGAATATTCGGGTGCAAAAAATCTGATTTCAGATAAAAAAAGGAGGTCAAAATGATTACTTTTCCTATCATCGTTATCGGTTTTATCGTCCTTTACCTTTTGAACTCGATTAAGGTTCTGAGAGAATACGAGCGGGGCGTTATCTTTCGCTTGGGACGCGTCCTCTCTCGTCCCAAAGGTCCTGGGCTCATCCTTGTCTTTGCTCCCATCGACAGGATGATCAGAGTCAGCTTGAGGCTGGTGACCATGGATATCCCGCCGCAAGATGTCATCACCAAAGACAATGTTACAGTCAAAGTGAACGCTGTAATTTTTTTCCGCGTCATGGAGCCGCTCAAGGCGATTATCGAAGTCCAGGATTATCTCTACGCCACCTCTCAGCTCTCTCAGACGACCTTGCGCAGCGTGCTCGGCGAGATCGAACTCGATGATCTCCTTTCTAAAAGAGAAAAACTCAATGCCCAGCTCCAAGAAATTCTGGATAAACACACCGACCCGTGGGGAATCAAAGTCCAGCTCGTCGAAACGAAACACGTGGACCTCCCCGAGACCATGATCAGGGCGATTTCCAAGCAGGCTGAAGCGGAAAGAGAAAGGAGAGCCAAGGTCATCCATGCTGAGGGAGAATTTCAAGCGGCCGCTAAGCTAACGGAAGCCGCCGAAATAATCTCGCAGAATCCGCAGACCCTTCAGTTGCGTTTTCTGCAGACTCTGACGGAAATAGCCACAGAGAAAAATTCGACCATCATCTTCCCCCTGCCGCTTGAGATCCTGAGAGCTTTCTCTTATGAAAAGCCAAAGACCGAAAAATCCTGATGAAAAACAGAGAGTTCAGAGAGCTGCAGGTATCCAGCACGCAGCTGGCCATTATTTTTCTGGGGATTCTGGTCCTCGGCGTCATTATCTTTCTTCTCGGAGTTTCCGTCGGCAAGAAGCATGCTCAAATCGCTCAGAAAACGAACATCATCGCCCAAAAACAGCCTGAGCAGGTCAAGGAGAAGATCACCCTTCCGGAGGTGAAGCCCGAGCAGAAGCAGGAAATAAAGAAAGCACTGCCGACTCAAGTCCCTCCGACCCAGAAAGAGACTGCCGCCCAAAAACCCAAGGAGGAGCCTAAACTCGAGCCCAAGAAAGAAGCGGCCAAACCGGAGCCTAAAAGGACAGAACTTAAGCAGGAAGCAAAGCCCAGCGAGAACATCCCTGCCGCGAAAACGAATCTCTATTATGTCCAGGTCGGCGCTTTGGCTGAAAAGCCGGCTGCTTTATCCACTGCCCAAAGGTTCAAAACCCAAGGCTATTCGGTGATTGTCTTGGACCCTCTTCCAACAGATAGAAAGCCTGTTTTTCGGGTGAGGATTGGAGGGTTCCAGACCAAAGAAGAAGCTGAAGCCGCGAGAGCAAAGCTGGCCTCAGCGGCCGGACGGAAAATAGATTATTTCGTCGTCAGGGACTAAAGAATTCTTCACCTATGTCCTTGCTTCTGGCCTGTCTAAGCGGCGCACTTACAGCTTTTTGCTTCCCTAAGTTTAACTTCTTTTTCTTAGCCTGGATTTGTCTCATCCCCCTTCTCTTTGCGCTTCTGAAGAAAAGACCTCGGCCCTCTTTTTATCTCGGGTTCTCTTCAGGCTTCGTCTATTACGCTATTCTGCTTTATTGGATTCCCTCGGTTCCAGCCCACTACGGCAATCTATCCCCGGTCCTGAGCTTTCTAATCTATCTCCTGCTCGTCGTTCTAATGGCCCTCTCCTGGGCCGCCTTTGCCTTTCTCTTCGCCAGCGTACGTTTACCCTTCCCTCGATTAGGCTTCGTCCTGGCGCCTTTCATCTGGGTTTCTTTTGAATATATCTTCACCTACTTATTGACAGGTTTTCCCTGGGGGCTTTTGGGCTACGGCCAGGTAAAAAACCTCGCTTTTCTCCAGACGGCCTCGGTCGCCGGAGTATACGGCCTTTCTTTTGTGCTCGTCCTCCTGCAAAGCTTTTTTGTCCTCTCCGTCTCAACCCGAAAGAGATGGCCTTTCTTTTTAGCCCTTGCGCTTGTCCTCGCTGTCCACCTGGCCGGCTTCTTCAGCCTCAAAACGCCGGCTCAAACGAAGGACACATTCAAGGCGGCTGTCCTTCAGGGAAATGTTTCCTCGGACATTTACTGGGATCGCATCTCGGCAGAAGAGATCGACGGTCTCTTCAAACAGCATCTTGAACTCAGCCGTCAGGCCTACCTTGAAGGCGCCAGATTAATCCTCTGGCCTGAATTTTCTGTCCCTCTCTGTTTTAGCTGCGATGAGCCGCTGTACCAATATTTTAAAGAAAATCTCTATAAATTTGTTCAAGAGACGAACTCGACGCTCCTTCTCGGCACCAATGAGACAACTTCCGCAGGAGGCGAACTCCATTTTCGCAACACAGCCCTTTGCCTCAGCCCTGACCTCTCCATGACTCAATATTACAAGATGCACCTCGTTCCGTTTGGCGAATACACTCCCTATAAGAAACTATTTTCTTTTATAGAGAGTGTGACCCATGCCATCGGGGATGTGACGCCCGGCAAACAGCATGTCCTGCATTCGTTTGAGGGGAAAAAATTCGGCTCACCTATCTGTTATGAGATTATCTTTCCCAACCTCGTTAGAAAATTTGCCAAAAAAGGCGCCCAATTCCTTGTGACCATCACCAACGACGGCTGGTATGGAAAAAGCCCGGCTCCCTATCAGCATTTCTTAATTGCCGTTTTTAGAGCGGTCGAGAACAGACGTTTCCTGCTGCGGGCCGCCACAACAGGATTCAGCGGTTTTGTCGACCCTTACGGCCGCGTCCTATCCCGCTCGGAGCTCATGACCCAAACTTATTTAGCAGGCAAAGTCGTCCCGGCCAATAAGCTCTCTTTTTATACCCGCTATGGCGACATGCTTCCCATCCTGAGCTTGACTTTAACCGGCATCTTCTTTATTCTGGCTCTGGCAAAGATAGCCAATGAAAGAAAAAAAACCCGCTACCGCAGACAAGTCTTCTGAGCTTCAAGCCAAGATCAAAGAACATCTCCTGAAGTTTGAAGAGCTCAGAGGTTTTCTTTGACTTAGAAAGCAAGAAGGCGGAAGCCGAATCCATCAATAAAGAGCTTTCTTCGCCTGACACCTGGCAGGATCAAAAAAAGTTCCAATCCCTCCAGCAGAAAAAAAAGAAGTTAGACCGGGACATTCAGTTCTTCAGCGGTCTGGAAGAAAAAAAGGAAGAAGTTGAAGTTCTCGCGGAGCTTGCCGGGGAAGGAGAGAGCGTCGGTGAAGACCTCGAGCGAGCCTTGGCTGCTTTTAAAAAGAAACTAGAAGACGCCGAGCTTCAGGCCCTTTTCTTTGACGAAGACGACGGCCGGAATGCCATCCTGACCGTCCATCCCGGCGCCGGCGGCACAGAATCTCAGGACTGGGCCCAGATGCTCCTCAGGATGTACCTGCGGTATGCCGAACGCAGGGGCTATAAAACAGAAGTCCTCGATTTCATGCCTGGGGAGGAAGCCGGGATCAAAAGCGTCACCGTCCGCGTTGAAGGCGATTATGCCTATGGCAACTTGAGCCAAGAATCCGGCGTTCACCGCCTGGTCCGGATTTCGCCCTTTGATGCCAACAAGAGGCGCCACACCTCTTTTGCCGCCGTTTTCGTTTTCCCGGAAGTCGAGGAGGATATTGCGGTCGACATCAACCCTGAGGACCTGCGGATTGATACCTACCGGTCCTCGGGCCGAGGCGGCCAGCATGTGAACGTCACCGATTCGGCCGTCCGCATCACGCACATTCCCACCGGACTTGTCGTCCAGTGCCAGAACGAAAGGTCCCAGCACAAAAATAAAGCGGCGGCGATGAAAGTCCTCAAGGCCCGGCTCTATAAGATGGAGAAGAAAAAGCAACTCGAAAAATTTGAAAAAATGGAAGAGGCCAAGTCGGATATTGCCTGGGGGAATCAAATCCGCTCTTACGTGCTCCATCCCTACCGGATGATCAAAGACTTGCGGACAAAAGTGGAAACAGGGGATGTTGATAAAATTTTAGACGGTGAACTCGACGAGTTTATCAAAGCAAGCCTCGTCCTGAGGAAAAAATCAGCGCAAGCTTCCTAACTCTGCATTTTTCTCTCCCTTGAATTCTTTAATAAAAAAATGTAATATTTCTTTCCGAGAATATAAAATAGGCCGAATAAATATCCATGGAAGAGTTTCTTCCCCCTCTTGATTTCAGCTCCATCGTCTTTCCGTTTTATACCCAGGCTCTGCTTAAATTGGGAATACTCGAAGAACCTGACCAGCCTAAAGGTGAAAGGAATATGGAATTGGCCCGCAGACTGATCGATATTCTCGACCTCCTGAAAGATAGGACAAAGGGAAATCTCAACCCGGACGAAGAAAAATCCCTCGAATCCTGCCTCCAGCAGCTGAAGATGCATTACCTGGAAAAGTCCAAAATCATCAATCGCTGAACCCATGCAGGTCCTCAAAGGCCTCTACCATTTGCCGTCTTTTCCTCGCCCTACGGCAGTGGCCATAGGGAACTTCGACGGCCTTCACCTCGGACATCAAAAGATCTTGCGTTTCCTCGTCCAGAGAGCGAATGAACGCCGGCTTTATTCCGCTGTCCTCACCTTCTCCCCCCATCCCGAAAAAGTCCTGGGCCAAAGCAGGATTGCCATGATTCAGACTTTGCCCCAGAGATTGGCAGGAATAAAGGAGCACGGTGTCCAGGCCGCGCTAATCACCGCTTTCGACCGGATGTTCTCGAGCTTATCAAGCCGGGAGTTTGTCCGAGACGTCATTGTTTCTGCTCTCAAAGCCAAGGAAGTGATCGTCGGAGAAAACTTTCGCTTCGGTCAGAATCGTGCGGGCGATATCAAAGACCTTCGCCGTCTCGGCTCAAGATTCGGGTTTGTTGTTCATGCAATTCCCGCTGTTGTTCACAGAGGCCGGGTTGTCAGCAGCAGCCTTATCCGATGCCTCCTCGCCGAAGGAAAAGTCGAAAACGCCAATGCCCTTCTGGGCCGGGCTTACGAGGTCGAAGGCAGAGTGATTAAAGGTGCATCGCGAGGTAAAACGCTTGGCTTTCCCACGACCAATATCCAGACGACTAACGAAATCACACCCGAAGGCGTCTTCGTCACTGAAGCCAAAATCGATGTCCAAACTTACCCCTCTGTGACCAATATCGGCACTCGCCCTACCTTTGGAGAGGATGGCTTGCGCATCGAGTCCTTCCTTTTCAATTTTCAAGGAAGTCTTTACCGAAAAAAGATCAATCTTTTCTTCCTTAAGAAATTAAGGGAGGAGCGAAAATTCTCCACCCCGCAAGCTTTGATCAAACAAATCCAAAAAGATATTGCCGCCGCAAAGGACTACTTTAGCCGGACGCGTGATGAATAAAAGATTGACTTTTTTCCCCGAATGGTGCATTTTCAAAGGGGATTCGCCAAGACTTCAGGAGATAGCTTATGGAAGAAAAAATCAAAGCCAGAGTCATGGATGCGAGCAAAATCAAGAGAGCCCTCTACCGGATGACAACCGAGATCCTGGAGCGTAATCGCAACCTGAAAAATTTGGTCATCATCGGCATAAGGACACGAGGCATTTATTTGGGGAAGCGGATATCCCAACTGATCAAGGAGTTTGAAAAAGTCGATATTCCGGTGGGGGTTTTGGACATTACTCTCTACCGGGACGACTTCGCCGAGCTTGAGACCCAGCACATGGCCCAGAAAACAGAGATCGACTTCCCCATCTCCAAAAAAGATGTTCTCCTTATCGACGATGTCCTCTTCACGGGACGGACGATCAGGGCGGCCATGGACAGCCTTTTTGACCTCGGACGGCCGCAGAGCATTCAGCTTCTCGTGCTCATCGACCGCGGACACCGCGAACTCCCCATCAGGGCAGACTATGTGGGAAAGGTCCTTCCCACGTCCAGGAGAGAAGTCGTCCAGGTAAGACTGACTGAAGTCGATGAGAATGACGAGGTTCTCATCACAGAGCCGGCCAAGCTCGAATAGTAGAACCATGTTGGAATTCAAGCACAAACATCTCTTAGGCATCCAAAATCTCGACGTTTCCGACATTACGACGATCCTGGACACCGCCGAATCTATGGCTGAAATCTCCACCCGTGAGGTGAAAAAAGTCCCGATCTTAAGGGGTAAGACCATCGTCAACCTCTTTTTCGAGCCGAGCACGCGGACGCGGAGCTCCTTCGAGCTGGCCGCCAAACGTTTGAGCGCCGATATCATCAACTTCAGCCAGCAGACAAGCAGCGTCGTCAAGGGAGAGACGTTGAAAGACACGGTTCTCAACCTTGAAGCCATGAACCCCGAAGCTCTCATCATCAGGCATAGCTGCTCCGGTGCGCCTTACTTCGTTTCGACGTTCTGCCGCTCGCATATCATCAACGCGGGCGATGGCTCCCATGAACATCCCACCCAAGCCCTTCTCGATGCCTTTACCATAAGACAGCAAAAGAAGAGCTTTAAAAATCTCAAGGTGGTCATCGCCGGCGACATCCTTCACAGCCGGGTGGCGCGCTCGAACATTTTTCTACTCCAAAAAGTAGGAGCTCAGGTTACCCTCGTCGGTCCTCCTCCCCTTCTCCCTAAAGAGTTTAAAAATTTCGGCGCGCAAATCTCTTATGAAATGGACAGAGCCTTGGAGGGCGCAGATGTCATCATGATGCTTCGCATCCAGAAGGAAAGGCAGAAAGCCAATTTCTTCCCGTCCACAAGAGAATACCGGAACCTCTATTGCCTGACGGAAAAAAGATTCCGCTTGGCCAATAAAGATGCCATCATCATGCATCCCGGGCCGATCAACCGGGGAGTGGAGATCTCCTCGGAGATGGCCGATTCAGTGAAATCTGTCATTTTAAAACAGGTGGAAAACGGGATCTCCATCCGGATGGCCATCCTCTATCTTCTCTTAGGAGGAAAAGAGCGTGAGACTGCTGATTAAAAACGGAAGAGTCATCGACCCCTCTTCCGGTACAGACGAGACGCTGGATATTTTGATTGATAAGGGAAAGATCATCGACCTCAAAGCAAAAATTGAGGGAGAAAACCTGAAAGTTATCGATGCCTCAAGGCTCGTTGTGGCGCCCGGTTTCATCGATATGCACGCTCACCTCAGAGAGCCCGGCCAGGAAGATAAAGAGGATATTTATACCGCCTCCCTGGCTGCCGCCAAAGGAGGGTTCACTTCTCTTTGCGCCATGCCCAACACAAACCCCGTGAATGACAACCGCGGAGTCACAGAATATATCCTCTCCGAAGCAAAAAAGAGAGCCCTGGTGAATATCTTCCCGATCGCGGCCATCACCAAAAGCCTCCAGGGAGAGGAGCTTACGGATATGGCCGATCTTGTCAACGCGGGCGCCGTGGCTTTCTCTGACGATGGCAAGTGTATCCAGAACAGCCAGGTGATGAGGCGGGCCCTGGAGTATTCGAATTTCCTGCAGGCGCTCATCATTGACCATTGTGAAGACTTTAACCTCAGCCAGGAAGGGCTCATGCATGAAGGTTTCTCTTCTCATCTCTTCGGGCTCAAGGGAATTCCCGCCTCAGCCGAAGACATCGTGGTCGCGCGGGATGTCATCCTGGCTGAAGCGGCCCACGCCAGAATCCACATCGCCCACCTCAGCACACGTGGCGCCGCTTACCTTGTCCGAGAGGCAAAAAAGAGAAAAATCAAGGTGACCGCAGAAGTCACGCCTCATCATTTGATTCTCACCGACTCCGCCCTCGAGAACTACGACACAAATCTCAAAGTCAATCCTCCGTTGCGAAGCCAAGACGATGTTCAAGTCCTCCTGGAGGCTGTTAAAGAAGGCATAGTTGATGTTTTTTCCACTGACCATGCTCCCCATACAGTCGAGGAGAAAGATGTTGAGTTTGACCGGGCTCCGTTCGGCATCGACGGTCTGGAAACAGCCGTTCCGTTGCTCCTGGATAAATTAGTGAACAAGAACGTCATCTCGTTGCCCCGATTTATCGAGATGATCTCGACCAAGCCCGCCCAAATCTTGAGTCTGAAGGACAAAGGCCGAATCGCTGCGGGTGCGGATGCCGACTTAACGATCCTCAACCTGCACAAAGAAACCGTGGTGGACGTCCAGAAATTCGCCTCCAAGAGCCGGAACAATCCCTTCCACGGCTGGAAACTAAAAGGGGCTCCTGTGATGACGATCGTCGCCGGAAACATTGTTTATCCCTTTTGATCGGCCGCAAAATCATGAAGATAAATATCGCCAAACTTGAAAAAGTTATCGGCCTCAATTTTCGTAACAAAGGGCTCCTGCTCCGGGCTTTAACCCACAGCTCTTACGCTTACGAGCATCCGCAAAAAGGCTTGGCGGACAACGAGGTCTTGGAATTCCTCGGGGACTCGGTCGTCGGGCTCGTGCTGGCCGACTTTTTTTGCGCCACCTACCCCGACCTTTCTGAGGGCGAGCTCTCCAAGTACAAATCTGCCGCCGCCAGCACCCTGTCTCTTTCCCAGTTTGCCCAAAAAATCAAGCTCGACAAATATATTCTTTTAGGAAAAGGAGAGGAAAGGAGCGGGGGCCGCAGAAAAAGGACCATCTTGGCCGGAGTCTTTGAGGCCGTCGCGGGTGCTGTCTATTTGGATCAAGGCTACGAGGCGGCCAAAGGGCTCCTCCTCCCTCTTTTAAAGAAATCCTATAAAAAAGTGGACAGCAGCAAATTCCTGATCAACAATTATAAATCGGCCCTTCAGGAACATTTCCAGAAAGAGAACCTTCCCGCGCCTGTTTACAAGACCTTGACATCGATCGGACCCGACCATAAAAAAACCTTTATCGTCGAGGTCTGCCTGGGTCATTATCCTTTGGCCAAAGCCAAAGGCTTCTCCAAAAAGAATGCCGAGCAGAGGGCGGCGGAGATTGCCCTGAGAAGCTTGCTCGGGAAAAAAATAAAAAACTTGACCGCCGAAACATTCATGCTGAAAAAATGATCGAAAGCTACGATTTCGGGACGATGGTGGTGGATGGACGAAAATATACCGCCGACCTGATTATTTTTCCCGAGAAGATAAATTCGGCCTGGTGGCGCAAAGAGGGCCACAAACTGGCCTTAGAGGACCTTGAAGAAGTCTTCAAGGATGATATCGAAGCCCTGGTCGTCGGAACAGGATTTTTTGGCCTGATGAAAGTCCAAGAGGATGTCATCCAGGCGGCGCATCTGAAAGGCCTCAGCCTCCAAATTGAAAAAACCAAAAAAGCTGCACAGATTTTTAGCAAGCTTTCTTCCCAGAAAAAGACGGCCGGCGCGTTTCATCTTACCTGTTAGGGCGGGAAGAGAGAATGGCCAAGTGTTCTCACTGCCGTGAGAGAAAAGCGAAAAGACGTTGCCCTGCCCTGGGTAACGACCTTTGCCCGCTTTGCTGCGGGCTCCTGAGGGAGAAAAAAATCCACTGCCCGTCCCGCTGTCCTTTTCTCATCAGGCATAAACCCTATCAAGAGAAAAGAGTCATCGAGAAAAAGCAGATCTTCTCCGAAGATATCCTCCAAGACGAAAGGCTCGGCTGGCTGGCCTTGAATATCGAGGCCCCGCTGAAAGAATACGGAGAAAAAAGCCCTGCGTTTGCCGATAGAGATGCAATCTTGGCCCTCGAATATGCCAAAGAAAAAGTGGAAAAGCGAAAATCAGCGCTTATCCTTCCCAAAGAAGAGGAAAAGCCGAAAAATGACGTCGGAGAGGCCATTTTCCAGAGCATCGAGCAGTGCCATTACCAGCGGAAAATCATCCTTCCCCGAGATTTAGAAACATACAAAAAGGAAGAAAAACTGAAGTGCCTGGAAAATGTCATCGTCGCGGTTAAGTATATGGCCAAAGGAAATCTCGAAGGCCGGAATTATATCCAGGACCTCATCCGGCGTTTTGCCCGGATCAAAGAATTATCGCAGCAAAAGAGAATTTTCTCTCCCGCCTGAATAGTCTTCCCCTCAACTGCTCATGATTTCCGCGATGAACTGAAGAGAGGGAATATTGCTGCAGATGATTTTGATGACGGCCATCAGAGGAACCGCCAGGATCATCCCGGGGATTCCCCATAGCCACCCCCAAAAAATAAGAGAGAAAAGAACCACCAGCGGACTCAGCCCGAGACCCTTTCCCATCAGCTTCGGCTCAATAAAATTGGCCAAAAAAGTATCGAGAATGACCAGGATGAGGAAAACCCAGAGGGCAGGCCAGAAGCTGCCGAGCTGAAAAGCCGCCGCGAGGGCAGAAAAAGTGATGGCAATGATCGATCCCACGCTCGGGACGTAATTGAGGACAAAAGTCAAGAAGCCGAAGAGGATGGCATAACGGACACCGAAGATAACCAGGACGGATGCCGTTAAGACTCCTGATATCAAGCTGATGCCGGTTTTTATAATCAAATATTTCTGGATCTGGCTGTCGATGTTCTCGATGATTTGATTGACCTTCTTCGCCCTCGCCGGAGGGAAGGATTTTTCCACTTTAGCTGTGAGCTTGCCCCGTCCGGCCAGCATAAAGATAAGAAAGACAAATATCAGGGAAAACGTCGAGAAGAAAGAAAAGACCCTATCCAAAGAAGAAACAATAAAAGAGGTCACTTTGTTTACGTCAAGGCTCTTGCTCCAGGCCCAGGGATCCCAGCTGACCTTGGATAGCCCGATCTTTTCCATGAGCGAGTGGAACAGCGAATTGATCTGCTCGCCATATTGGGGAAAAGAGGCTGCAAATTCCTTGCCGCTGGTGTAAATGAGAATCCCAAGAAGGTAAAGAACGCAAAAAGCGATGGCAATGATGAGAAAAACAGCTATGGGCTTAGGGATTTTTAATCGCATCAGGAAGTCCAGGGCAGGAGAGAGGATGAAGTAGAAGAAAATAGCCAGGAAAAAAGGGAAAAAAACAGGCTTGGCCAGCCGGAGGATAAGCCCAATAATCACGACCAGGATTACCCCTGAGGTGATCGCAACAATCTTGTTATTTTCCATGAGAATTTTTTATTATACACTTTCTCGTTCAAAATCAAAAACCAAAGATCAATCCAGAAGCAAAAACAGGTTAAATCGCCCGGCTTATCCTCCCCTTCTCAACAGGGTTCACTTCACCTCTCCAGGTGATGGTCAAAAGAGGAAATTCACCCTACCTTTCACCTATAAGGGCGATTGACCGAGTTTAAGGGATGTCTAAAATCAAAGTGAATAATTTCTGAGTGAGAAAACTATAGATGCCTATCCCTGAGGAGAAAATTCTGGAAGAGCAAAAGCATCTCAACCAGAACGAACCTGCTTGTCGAGAAATGGTGGTAAAAGTGTCTAGTTTGGACCAGAAGCGGATCCAAGAAGAAAAAGCATACTTCGAAAAGTTATTCGAAGACGCCCTTGAGGGCATTATCATCGCAGATAAAGAAGGTCATATCCTCAGGGTAAACGGGGAATTCAAAAGGATTTTCGGGTTTGAAAGCGACCAGATCATCGGCCAGACGATTGATGAACTGATTGCGCCGCAGGATGACCTCACGACAGCGGTTTCCGTGACCCAGCGGGTGGCCAGCGGCGAGAAAGTCTCCTTTGAAACCGTTCGCCGGAGGAAAGACGGCCGGACGATCCACGTTTCCGTCATCGCCTCTCCCATCATCGAGGAGGGGAAGTTGCAGGCCGTTTTTGGCATTTACAGGGATATCTCCGAACAGAAAAAAATACTTGAAGAGCTGAAGAACTCAGAAATAAGATTCCAGGATATCGCTTTAAGCTCGGCCGACTGGATTTGGGAAGTCGACAAATACGGAAACTACATTTTTGCTTCAGGCAAAGTGAAGCAGATCCTCGGATATGACCGGGAGGAGATTCTCGGCAAAACGCCTTTCGACTTGATGCCCAAAACAGAAGCCGCCCGAGTCCGCCATATCTTCCAGAAAATTATTTCCGAGAAGAAGCCCATTGTTGACTTGGAGAACTGGAACCTCACCCGGGATGGAAGATTGGTCTGCCTTCTGACAAACGGCTTGCCCATTCTCGACGAAAAAAACGAGCTCCTCGGCTACCGCGGCATGGACAAAGATATCACGGAAAGGAAGCGCACTGAAACACAGATTTTAAGACAGAACATGCTCTTGGAGGGGATTAATAAACTTCTGCAGAAGGTTTTTACGGATGAAACGGATGCCGATCTGGCCTCATCTTGTCTCCACATCGCTGAAGAACTCACAGGAAGCAAGTTCGGGTTCATCGGCGAGATCAATGAAAAAGGGCTTTCGGATACTATTGCAATAAGTAACCCAGGATGGGATGCCTGCGCGATCCCCAAATCCAACGCTCCCCTTCTTATCAATAACATGGAGGTCCGAGGATTATGGAGTGAGGCTGTCAAAGAGGGAAAGCCTCAGATCATCAATGATCCTGACTCGCACCCAAGCCGTGTCGGCACTCCACAAGGGCATCCTTCTATACAAACGTTACTCTGTGTTCCGTTGAAGTATGCCAACAAAATTACAGGTGTCTTGGCCTTAGCCAACAAAGAACCGGGATATGACAAGGATGACCAAAGAACTATTGAGGCGCTGGTTACTGCGTTTGTTGAAGCCCTGAACCGCAAGAGGGCTGAGGCAGCCATCCAGAGAGAAACGACAAAGCTGACAGCTATCATTTCGGGAATAGATGAAGGTGTTGTTTTCGCTGATGGCGACGATAGAATCGTCGAAGTCAACGAATATTTTCTCAAACT
>CAZKEW010000024.1:8863-18685 GCA_964551885.1 uncultured Eubacteriales bacterium | reverse complement strand
GCCTCTTTATGGGCTTCCCTCAAAAGCCAAAATTTTCAGGCTAAATCTCTCGATGGTCGCTTCATCCCTTCACCAAGCTCTTTAGTGACATCGAAGGGCTCCATGATCATCACGGAAACGGAAATGCTTCCTTTCTCTTCAATCGACAGATGAGGGAGTGAATGCGTTTGCTCAAATGATAGGGGTCACTTATAATATCCGGCAGGTCCAGCTGATGGAAAACAAATCTCGCCAAAGCTTCTTAGAAATCCACTTGGCGACGGTGCTTTTTGGGTTGGCGGGCCTTTTCGGGAAGTGGATCGCCCTCTCCCCTTTTCTCATCGTTTTGGGAAGAGTTTTTTTTGCCAGCCTGGCGCTGGGAATTCTTCTTTTGGCAATGAAACAGAGCTTGAAGGTAATCTTACAAGAAGCTCTCTTTCTTCTTGTTTTCCTCGGCGTTGTACTCGCCGTCCACTGGGTGGCCTTTTTTAAATCGATCCAGGTCTCTTCTGTTGCTGTAGGGCTTCTGTCTTATTCGTGCTTCCCGGTTTTTACTGTTTTAATGGAGCCGCTCTTATTTAAAGAGAGAATAGATAAGCTCAACTTTGTTTTAGCGGGTCTCTGTATTATGGGCGTTTTTCTCATCATCCCCCGCTTTGACCCGGCTGATTTTGTCTTTCAAGGGGTCCTCTGGGGACTTTTTTCTGGGTTGACTTTTGCTGTATTGGCCTTATTCAACCGCCGCTTATCCCAAAAGCACTCAAGCTTGGCTATTGCCTTCTTTGAGGATTTATTTGCCACCCTGTATCTTTTGCCATTCTTTTTTATCTATCGCAGCCCCATAACCGCCAATAATCTGTTTCTCCTGATTATCCTGGGGGTCATCTGTACAGCCGGCTCCCATACGCTTTTTATCAAAGGGATGCGCTTTGTCCGGGCTCAAACAGCGAGCATTATCAGCTCTCTCGAGCCGGTCTATGGGATTATTCTCGCCTTTTTTCTCCTCGATGAGATGCCGGCACTAAGAACTCTCTCCGGAGGGATTCTCATTCTCGGCGCCGTTATTCTTGTGTCCGTGAGAGAGGGTGCGCGTCGAAATTAGCCTCTCCCTGAATACAATTTGCCCTAATCTTAGCTTAGGCTGGGTGGAGCGACGACAGTCCCCGGCCAAGCCCTATTCCTTCTTTTTCAGCTTTTTCTTGACGACTTTTTCTTCTTCTTGATGCCGTTCCGCTATCTTAGATTTCTCTTCCTCATGCTGCTTCTGCAACTCCTTGGCCTTGACCTCATAGTCCTTTTCTATCTTTTCTTTTTCTGCTTTAGTCGAGGCCAGCTTCTTTTCATCCTCGACTTTCCTCCGCAATTCAACGTCTTCCTTTTCCTGGCTTTGTTTGAGCAGCCGCATTTCCTTTTCCTGCTCTTCTTTCAGCCTGACTTCTGCCTCAGCCGGAGAAATCCTCTTCTCCATGTCCCCTAATCTAACCTCCGGCAGCTTTTCCTCGGCTTCCTCTTTCCGCCAAACAGATTTTGGCTTGGCCGATTCGTCTTTTTTGACCGAGGGCCGGTAAACCCTGACGACATCGCCTGCGACTCTTGTCTCTTGAGGCCGACTGGCATCCTCGAGCGCATACTTGGAGACTTCACTGCGGGTGACCCTTCGAACCTGGGCGATATCGACGCCTTCGTTGATCACCCTTCGGTTCCGCACAGAGAGGTTGGCTTTGCTGACTGTGTATCTGATGATGGTCGTGTTTCTTTCATGGGGAAGAACATAACGGTCAAGATAGTCATACTGAAAATAACGCCCTTCGATAAAAATCCAGCAATTGCCGGGCAGATCATAAGGCAGCCCTCGAATACCCACTCCCATGACAAACTCCACATCTGGCGGAAGCGGAGCCCAGCCGATATAAAGATTACTCCATCGCCAGGTCACCCAAGCCGGACCCCAGACTGTTTTTGGAACCCAGAACCAGCCAAGGCGCCGGTCCCATCCCCAGCGTCCGTAATGAAAAGGAATCCAGCCCCATTCATAATAAGAAATCCAGGTCCAGCCATAATCTGTCCAGATCCACCGGCCATAGGTATAGGGCCGCCATCTCAGACCAACATTGCGGGGCACCCAGACGTAGCCGTAGGGTGAATAAGAAACCCAGATTCCATAGGGGGAAAGGTAGTCGTAGAAATAGGAAATATCCATTTCAGTGGGATAATCCCTGTAATCCTTTTTATAAGTCCTTTCCCGTTCGCGCGGAGGCGGTGTTCCCTCCTCTCCTTCATAAGGGACATAAATGACACAGCTCGTGATAAAAATTAGACCCAAAAACATGACCCAAAGGCTCTTTTTCATGGCTTTGTCCTTCCTTCCGATAATTTTATTAGCAAAGATTGTGCCAAATCGTTTCCCCTGTTGTTGTCTGGGATGCCCTGTCATTTTTTCACCTTATTATGTCCTAAAAAAGATACACGTGCAACCCGTTCGCTTATGAAAATCAGCTCAAACGCTTAAAAACCTTTTTGACCCGCTTCAGGGCCCAGTTCAACTCTTTGGTCCTGATGATGAGAGGCGGCGCAAACCGGATGACGTTTTCATGAGTTTCCTTGCAGAGAAGCCCTTCTTTTTTAAGCTCTTCACAGAAGCGCCGGGCGCCCCCGGCTTCGGGCTTAAGGTCGATGCCGACGAGGAGGCCTCTTCCCCTGACCTCTTTGATGAACTTGCTTTTGATCTTTTTCAGCTTTTCCATGAAATAACTTCCCTGCTCTGCGGCATTCTCGATCAATTTCTCTTCTTTGATGATGCGCAGGGCCTCTCTGGCAACGGCGCAGGCCAGAGGATTGCCTCCAAAAGTAGAGCCGTGTTCGCCGGGCTTGAAAACGCCTAAGATTTCCCGCGAGGAGAGGGTCGCAGAGATGGGATAGAAACCGCCACCCAATGATTTGCCGATAACAACCATGTCCGCTTTCACATCCTCATGGTCGCAGGCGAATATTTTCCCTGTCCGGCCTAAGCCTGTCTGGATTTCATCGACGATGAAGAGGACGTTATTCTCCGCGCAGAGTTCCTTGGCTTTTTTGAGGTAACCTGCAGGCGGAATGAGGATCCCTGCCTCCGCCTGGATGGGCTCGACGAGAAAGGCTGCTGTGTTCGGGTTTATCGCTGTCCGCAAAGCCTCAATATCTCCATAAGGAATGATCATAAACCCTGGAGTGAAGGGGCCGAAGTCATTCCGGTAGAGAGGCTCGGTGGAGAAGCTGATGATGGTCACGGTGCGGCCGTGAAAATTGTTGGCGCAGGCGATGATTTCCGCCCTGTCTTGGGGAACGCCCTTTTTCTGGTAAGCCCATTTTCGAGCGGCTTTTATGGCGGTCTCCACGGATTCTGCTCCAGAGTTCATCGGCAAAACCATCTCGTAACCGGTCAGGTCGCAGAGCTCCTTGGCCAGGAGCGGCCATTGGTCATTCCGGAAAGCACGGGAGGTTAGCGTCAAGCGTTTTGCTTGACTCTGGACGGTCTTGACGATCCGGGGATGGCAGTGGCCTTGATTGACGGCAGAATAGCCGCTCAGAAAATCCAGATACTTCTGGCCTTCGACATCCCAGACCCAGATCCCTTTTCCTTTAGTCAGAACAGCGTCCAACGGATGATAGTTGTGCGCGCCGTAGAGGTCTTCAATAACAATATAATCTCGGCTGTCCATGATGGCTCCTCTCGTTATTTTTTATCCTGGCGGAGAGGGTGGGATTCGAACCCACGGTACGCCTTGCGACGCACACACGCTTTCCAAGCGTGCTCCTTAAGCCACTCGGACACCTCTCCGCATTGGCCAAAAAAAGCTTTTAAAGAAATGAGCTTTTTAAGCTAACAAATTAACAGAAAAAGGGGGCGAGGTCAATTTGCCGTGAGAATAATGCGATCTAACATGATTTGGGGACGGTTCTCAACGAGAACCGTCCCCATCTTTTATCTATATATATTGATGATATCTTTAAGGAGGGCGGCGGCTGCGCCCCGCGGGTCTGATTTTCCGCCCGTTAGCGTGACAGCGCCCATGCTGTCGGTAAAATAAGTTATGCCCTTGTTTGGGCCATCCACTCCAAAGAGCGGATGGGAAATGTCGATGGCGGAAAGCGAAACCTCGGGTTTGAAATCGCCCTGTTCGCGGCGAACTTTTCCTAAAAGTTTTAACGCTTTGCCCTCTTTTTTTGACGCTTCGAGCACCTGAGAAGGAACATTGGTGATCCCTTCCACTTCAATGTCTTTTAGGGAAAGGTCAAGCCCCACCACAGAATTCGCGATCAGAAGAAGCTTGACCGCCGTATCCCAGCCTTCCACATCGAGTGAAGGGTCGCGTTCGGCGATGCCCTTGACCTGGGCTTCTTTGAGGGCTTCTGCATAGTTTTTTCCCTTGGCCATCTCGGTGAGGATATAGTTGGTGGTTCCGTTGAGAATTCCCTCTATGGCCAAGATCTCTGTCCCGGCTAACGAATAAAGGCCGACGTCGATAGTCGGAAGGGCCGCTGCTGCAGCGCCGCTGAATTTCAGGGCAAGATGATTTCTTCGAGCTTTCTCCCTCAACCCTTTATAATCGACTGCAAGTGGTCCCTTGTTCGCTGTGGCCACATGCCAGCCGTTTTCTAACGCTGTCCTGATGTGGCTAAGCCCCGGCTTGCCGGTTTTGATGTTGGATGGAGTGCATTCGACTAAGACCCCTGGGTCAACTTCCTTGAGAACAGCTTCTAAGACGAGTCCGGGGTTCCAGAGGGGATTTTGAGTCAGCCCCGCAGGAGACGTTTCGGGTACATCGTTTTGCCTTATTGGAGAAATAGAAAAGAGCCCACCCTCGACTTCAATAATGGACCTGAGATTGAGGTCAAGTCCGTACTGTTTCCGGATGCGTTCGGGTTTCTCCCCGAGAAGCTGGAAGAACGCTTTCCCGACATTTCCAAATCCCACCAAGATGAGGTTGACGGTTTTTTCACTCATAAGCTATAAACTTTGTTCGATATACAGGCCAGTGCGAGTAGATCCTTCCAATAAGGAATGGCGGAGAGGGTGGGATTCGAACCCACGATCCCGATAACTCAGGATAACGGTTTTCGAGACCGTCGCCTTCAACCACTCGGCCACCTCTCCTGTTTTGATGTCTTGTCCTATTCTAATTCTAAGTCTTTTTCCTTTTCGCCTTAAAGAAATCTTTCAGGATTTGTCCGCATTCTTCGGCGAGAACTCCCCCTTTGACCTCGGGACGGTGATTTGTCTCGGCGAAAGGGAATTTCATGATGGATTGTACAGCTCCCGCCTTGGGATCAACGGCCCCAAAAATGAGGCTTCGGATTCTTGATTGCACAACAGCTCCCAGGCACATGGCGCATGGCTCAAGAGTGGCGTACAGATCACAATCAACGAGCCGATAATTTTTTCTCTTCAGGCTTGCCTTTCTGATGGCCATGACCTCAGCGTGGGCTGTCGGGTCATTTTGCTTGACAGGCTGGTTATGACCGCGGCTTATGATTTTGTCTTCAGACACAATAACAGCTCCGACCGGAATTTCACCTTTTTTTTTAGCTTTTTTCGCCTCAGACAGAGCCTGGCGCATAAACTTTTCTTCAGACTTCATGTTTACGCTATCTTTCAAACCGTGATTTTACCTTTGTCCTCGCAAATTTACAACTAAAAGAGGCTCGGGCAGCGGGTTCAAAACACGTTGATTTTCCCCAGCGTGAAAAATCAACTCCCATTCGTCCTTCGCTCTTCTCTCCTTCGGAGAGAAACCCTGCCCGCTCAGGACTCATAGAGGTTTTTCACCCCCTGCCCTCGCCTTAGATAAAATGAAGCAAAGATGCTGGCTTCGCTCCTCGCAATGCCAGCTCCGCTTCCGGATGGCCTTCTTCGCCCACACCCTTGGCCCAGCCAGGAGAAGAAATAAGCGTGTTGCTGAACTGTCAGCTCAAGCCGTAGTTGTCGGCTTTGCATCGGTTGATAATTTTTAATAAACTCTAACCTGTTAGACCAATGAGGAGCACAGAATGAATGAACTAGAATGCCTTTTTTGTGAGGAAAAGTATCCTTTTGATTTGTTTAACCCCTTTTGTCCGGAGTGTGGGGAGCCGTTGCTTTTCTCCTCTCCTCGCCGAAAGCGGGAGTTCGCCATCGAAAAGACTTTGTCGCTCGAGAAATTTCTTGAATTTCTCCCTCTTTCGAGAGTGGACCAGAGGCTAAGCCTCGGCGAGGGCAATACGCCGCTCGTGTCGCTTCGTCGGCTGAGGCAAAAATACGGCCTCCCTCCGGTTCTGGCCAAGAACGAAACAATGAACCCCACAGGAAGTTTCAAGGATAGAGGGACTTCCGTTGCCGTTCAAAAAGCCTGTTCGATGGGGATAAAAAGAATCGGCACAGTTTCCACTGGAAATATGGCGGGTTCAACGGCAGCCTACGGCGCCAAAGCCGGGCTCAGAACTTTTGTTTTTCTCAAGGAAGATTCCACGCCGGAAAAGATTCTTTCGGCAGGCATCCACGGCGCTGTTCTTTTTAAGGTCAAGGGGGATTATGGGAAGCTTTTTAGCAAGAGCTACGAGATCGGAAGAAAGCACAAGATCTTTTTTATCAATTCTATAGACCCGATAAGAATAGAAGGATATAAGATAACGGGTTTCGAGATTTTTTTCCAGCTCGGCTGTCGAGTTCCCCGATACCTCTTTGTTCCTGTGAGCTCAGGCGGCCATATCATCGGCCTCATCCGTTCTTTCCAGGATCTAAGGCAAGAAGGCCTTATCCAGAGTCTTCCGGTCTTTGTTGGTGTCCAGGCCAAAGGTTGTTCACCCCTTGCCCGTGCTTATGCCCAGGGGAAGAGCAAGTTTCAGAGACTCTCCAAGGCCGAAACCATCGCTCACGCTATCTCCAACCCCGCTCCTCCGGCCGGGAACCTTGGGCTCAAGCTGATTCGGGAAAATAACGGTTTGATTCTGGCCGTTACGGATAGAGAAATTTTAGCCGCTCAGAGAGAGCTTGCCGAGTATGAAGGGATTTTCGCCGACCCGGCCTCGGCAACAACACTGGCGGCACTGATCAATCTTTCAAAGAGTCGGCAATTCCGGCTGAAGGACGAAGCCGTGCTTGTCATCACGGGAAGCGGCCTCAAATCCATGGAAACCTTGAAGGAGCAAAATATCGCTGTTCACAGAACATCTCTGGCAAAGCTCGAGAGAATCATTTCGAAACAAGGTGAGGGTTTGGGGGTGAGAATGCCCCTATGAAGACTGAGCGGGCAGGGTTTCTCTCCTGAGGAGAGAAGAGCGAAGGATGAATGGGAGCTTGTTTTCCTCGCTGGGGAAAACAAGCGTGTTTCGAACCCCCAAGCCCTCATCTTGTGAGATTGAATTACGTTTATTTCAAAAATGAAGACTTGACCCTAATTTTATGTTATAGTAATAAAAAATGGAAATCTTTGAAAGGAGGTTCGGATGAGAACTGATTTTGGTCCCGTCGATTTTAAGCTGCCCAAGATCAAGCCCGGTGTGATCAAGGGAATCGCCCTTGGCCTTGTTGCCGTCATTCTTCTTATCGGTTCCATTTATCAGGTCAGCCCTGAAGAGTTGGGGGTGATTCTACGCTTCGGCAAGTTTACAAGGACCGCCGACCCCGGGCTCCACTTCAAAATGCCTTTAGGCATCGAGAAATTGACCAGAGTTCCCGTGCAGCGGCAGCTTAAGCTGGAATTTGGGTTCAGGACGACCCGGCCGGGCGTCCGATCCGAGTACCGCATCACTCCCGAAACGGCCAAGGAAGCGGTGATGCTCACGGGCGACTTGAACGTCGTTGTGGTGGAATGGATCGTCCAGTATAAGATCAAAGACGCTTATAATTTCTTGTTTAAGCTAAGGAATGTAGAGGATACTTTTCGCTTTATGAATGAAGCGGTGGTGACAAAGATTGTCGGCGATAATTCTGTGGATGAGGTCATTACTATCGGAAGGGCCAGAATTGCCAGCCAAGCCAAAGAAGAGTTACAACAGCTCTGCGACCTCTATGAGATCGGGATCGATGTCAACCAGCTCATCTTCCAGGATGTCAACCCTCCTGACCTGGTTAAGCCGTCCTTTAACGAGGTCAACGAATCTCTGCAGGAGAAGGAAAGAAAGATCAACGAAGCCTGGTCCGACTATAACCAGGAAATTCCCAGAGCGTCGGGGGAGGCCGAGCAGGTGATCCGTGGGGCCGAAGGGTATGCCACGGAACGGGTCAACAGATCTCAAGGCGATGCCGCGCTCTTTACATCCGTTTATAAGGAATATGCCCGGGCGCCCTTGGTCACGCGCAAGCGCCTCTATCTTGAAACGATCAACGAAGTCCTTCTCAAGATAAAGAAAAAGATCATCCTGGATGAGAAGCAGAGGAACTTCCTACCGCTCCTGAATCTCGGAGAGGAGGTGAAGAAATGAGCGCCTCGACAAAAACGCTTCTTCTTGTTGGTGCCGCCCTCGTGGCACTTCTCGTTCTCGCCGATGCCGTTTACATCGTTTCCGAGACAAACCAGGTAATCATTACCCAGTTTGGAGAGCCCATCGGAGGGGCGATCAGTTCTGCGGGAATGCATGTTAAAGTCCCCTTCATTCAAAAGACGAACTACTTTGAGAAGCGCTGGCTGGAATGGGATGGAGATCCCAATCAGATACCGACAAGAGATAAAAAATACATCTGGATGGATACTTATGCCCGCTGGAGAATCAGCGATCCTCTTGTCTTTTTTCAGAGAGTCAGAGATGAGCGAGGTGCTCAGTCCAGGCTTGACGATATTGTCGACGGGGAAACGAGGAATGCCATCGCCAAATTTGACCTGATTGAGATTGTCCGCTCATCGAACCGGGAATTGGAGCTAACAGAAGAAACGATTCTGCTCGAAACTTCAGAAGCTATTGCCAAGATTGAGGTAGGCCGGGAAAAGATAGCCCAGATCATCCTGGAGAATGCCTCCAAGATCACCCCGCAATTCGGGGTGGACCTCAGGGATGTCCGGGTCAAGAGGATCAATTATGTGGATGAAGTCCAGCAGAAAGTCTTTGACCGGATGATCGCGGAAAGGAAAAGAATCGCCTCGAAATACAGGTCCGAAGGAGACGGGAAGAGCGCTGAGATCCGCGGCCAGAAAGAAAAGGAATTGAAAAGGATACAATCAGAAGCTTACAGAACGGCCCAGGAAATCAAGGGAAAGGCCGACGCCGAAGCCACCCGCATTTATGCTCAGGCCTATAGCCTGGACCCGGAATTTTATCAGTTCCTGAAAACGCTGGAAACTTACCGCACGAGCCTCGACAGCGAAACCTGGCTTGTTCTTTCCACCGACAGCGAATTCCTGAAATTTCTGAAGAGTTCGGAAAAGAAGTAGCCTCGTAAAAAAAGGGGACGGTTCTCAGGAAAATTTAGATAGACTGTGAAGATTTCAGAATTATGCTGAGTCTTTCCAGTGAGATGTTGCTCCCAGTGAGAACAAGAACAACGGTCTTTCCTTTAAGCCTTTCTTTGACCTTTAGAGCTGCGGCCAGAGGCGAAGCGCCGGCCTCCTCTGAAAGGTTGCGGACGAGCTCGAGATAGGTCAGGATGGCCCGCGACATCTCCTCTTCCGAGACGAGGATAAAGTCCTCTAAGTAATCCTGGAGAATTTCCTGGGTGAGTTCATACCCCATCTGGGTTTGCAGGCCTTCAGCCGCAGTCTCCATTTTATCGGTAACGATTTTTTTCATCTTCCAGGAAAGGTAAGCTGCCGGCGCTTTTTCCGCCTGCACTCCGATGACCTGGACATCAGGCTTCAATTCCTGCTTAGCCAGACAGCACCCGGAAGCTCCGCT
>CAZKEW010000024.1:0-8763 GCA_964551885.1 uncultured Eubacteriales bacterium | reverse complement strand
TCATTGAGCTGAGGATAGCTGTAAAGAGGCGTTCGAGGAAGATAATTCTGGATGACGCTTCTTGCCTCCAAAATGTCTTTAAACATCGGCCATTGAGATTTCATACGTTTTCTCCTTTCGCAATGTCATCGCGGGCTAAAGCCTGCGACTACCAGGATATAAAAGTTATTACTTCGTTTTTATTTTAACAGCTCAACCAGCATCTGCCTGTAGGGAAACAAGGCCGGTGTCCCGCCAGTATGGAAGAAAACGATTTTATCATCTTTTTTGAAAAAGCCCTTTTTAACAAGGTCTATAAGAGCGACCATCGCTTTTCCTGTATAGACAGGATCAAGGACGATACCTTCCCTGGTAAAGAGTAGACGGATAGCTTCGGCTACTTCTTTATTAACGACGCCGTAGCCGTCTTTGATGTATTCATCAAGAACAATGATATCTTCCCTGGTGATGCCGAGGTCGAGCTCCAGGGCTTTTTCTGTTTCGTCACAGATTTTCAAAACGGTTTGAGAAAAAGCTTCTTTCTCGTCGGAGACGCTGATTCCGGTAACTTTGACGTTTTCTTTTAAAGCCTTCGCGCCCACTACCAGCCCCGCCTGAGTCGCGCCGGAGCCGGTAGCATGGATGACATGCGTGATGTCGATGTCTCTGGCCTCAGGCTGCTCCAGCATCTCGGCGAATGCAGCGACATAACTTATGGCACCCAAAGGCTTTTCCATGGAATATCCCGGCATTGAGCCGCCGACCGCGACGATATAAGGCGTGTGGCCCCATTCCTTGACTTCATTGATCACCACTTCGAGAATTTCGCGGGCATATTCTTCACTGACGACTTTCCCCTTTTCAGCTTCTCTGATGCGGATGTCCGCGCCCAAGATATAATCCAGCAAGAGATTGCCGTCATATTCTGGAGCAAGGTCAGACGTCTTAAAAAGAACCAGGATGGGCTTGAGGCCGAATCGGCGCGCCGCCGCTGCCGTCTGCATGCACCAGTTCGACTGCAGGCTGGCCCAGGTGATGATCACATCGGCGCCTTTATTCAAAGCATCGGGGATGATGAACTCTAACTTGCGCGATTTATTCCCGCCGAACCCGAGGCCTGTCAGGTCATCGCGCTTGATATAGATTTCCGGCCCGCCGAGGTCCCGGGAAAGATTTTCCAGCTTCCGGAACGGTGTCGGCAGGTGAATCAGATTTTTCCGAGGGAATCGGGCAATTCTTTTTTTTAATTCATCCAGTTGAAGCGCAGCCATCGTTCATCTCCTCTTCAGCCGTTTTGAGAAAATCGGCATTCAAAATTTCTCGCGGGCCCTTTTCAATTCCCCGATTTTTTGGCCGGCCCAGGGCCTTATTCTGTCTCCGTAGAGGTAAAAAATGGGAATGACGATGAGGATGAAGATTGTTGAGCTTATGAGCCCGCCCACTGTCGAGAGCGCCAGCGAAGCCCAGATTTTTCTTTTAGCGACTTCTCCCTGGATCAGGAGCAGAGGAAACATGCCCAGGACGGTCGTCCCGGTTGTCAGAAGAATCGGCCTGACTCTTTCCCTGGAGCCGATGACAACAGCATCAAGGAGAGAGAGGCCTTGTTTTCTTTTCAAATTGATGTGATCCACAAGGAGGATGGCGTTGTTGACGACAATTCCGGCAAGAAGGATCACACCAACGTAAGCCGAGGAGTCGAAGGAGAAGCCGGCGATGACAAAAGCGACAAAAACACCGATGAGGCCCAGCGGCACAGCCAGGATGATGAAAAACGCCTGAACAACCGATTCATAGAGCGAGGATAGGATCATGAAGATGATGACCAGGGAAAAGATGATGGCGAATTTGATCTGGGATTTTTCCTCCGCCGTCATCAGCCAAGTCTCTTCCAAGGTAGCTGAAAAGCCGGGCGGAAGCTTAAGGCTCGAAAACACGGTTTTTTTATAATTTTCGGCGGCCTTGGAAGGTCCTCTGAATTCCCACATCAGCGTTTGCTGGAACTGTTGGTTTTCCCTGTCGATAGAGCCGGCAATGGGCCTTTCTTCAAGCGTCGAGATCTCCCCCAGCCTCAGGTATTCCCCTCCTGATGTTCTGATCAAGGTATCCTGGAGCGCTTTGATGTCGAGGCTTTCGGCTTCGGGAAACTTGATCGAGATGGCGATTTCTTTTCCGCCCGCCCTCCACTTCACCGGGGAGGAAAATTCTCCCCGGAGGAGCGTTTGCAGATGATAATAGAGATACTGTGGGTCGATCTGGTAGTGACGCAAGGCGCTCCTGTCAATCTTCAGAACATGCTCAAAAGAATCTACCCTCCACCAGCCATACCGGCTGGAGATGACTCGCGTTTCTTTGATGCGGGGATTCTGCTTGAGCCTCTGTTCGAGCTCCGAGGTGATCTCTTTTAATTTTTTCAGGTTGTAGCCAAAAAATTTGATATAGGAATCATACATGGTTCCGGTCCCGAATCCGGAATAATATCCTTGAGGATCAAACCCGTAAATCCCTACGCTTACGCCGGCGAACTGAGTGGCCAGCTGGATGAGTTGTTCCTTCAAGGCGTAAGGGCGGAAAGAAAATTCTATTTCTTGCGGAAATGCAATCTCGATATACGCATTTTCGGTGCTGACGCGCGAGTTCATTTCTTTTTCATAGTCAGACTCTAAGACCTTGGCCTCGAATTTGAGCACGACTTCGTCGGTTTTTTCGAGGTCCGTGCCGGGGGGCATCCCGATACTCACTATGAGCCTGTCGCGGGAATACCAGCGGAAAAATTCTCCAACGGTCACTTCTTTCCTGAACCATTTGTAGCTCCCGTAAAATAGCAAGCCGACGACGATGAGGACTTCAAGGGGATGGCGCAGGATCAATTTCAAAAATTTCTCATAAAAACCTCTTATTCTCTCCTGGCGTCTCTTTTTGCTAGCCTGAAGGAGTCGCGGGCTAAGAGCGGGAATCAGGGAAAAAGAAACGAAGAGAGAAACAGCCAAAGCCGAGGAAATTACGATTCCCAAGGGGAGATAATAAATCTTGAGCCGTCCCTGGAAATAGGGGAAGCTGAAAAAAACAGAGACCGTGGTCAGGGTCGAGGCCAAAACTGGCAGAAAGACCTCTTTGGGGCCTTGAATTGCGGCTTCCAGGCGAGAAGCGCCATTTTCCCGCAGCCGGAGGATGTTCTCGAATACGACGATGGAATTATCAACAAAAAGGCCAAACCCTAATGCCAATGCCCCCAGGGTCAGCATGTTGATAGAGATCTTGAAGAAATAGATCAAATTAAAAGTAATCAAGACGGAAAAAGCGATCGAGCTGAGGATGAGAAACGAAGGTTTAAGACTTCTCAAGATGAGAAAGATCAGGGCGAAAATGACGGCCAGGATGATAGCCACAAGAAGATAAAGTTCGTTGAGGCTCTTTTGGATTTCCTCGCTTTCATCGTTGACCACTCGAAAAATCAGATTCCGAGGCAGTTCTTTCTTGATTTCATCGAGCTTTGCTTTGACCCTTTTGGCGACTCCGAGGGTGCTCGTTCCCCTTTCTTTATGGATGATCAGGCGGATCGTGGGCTGCCCGTTGATCCTGTTGAGGTAGCGGATTTCCCCATAGGTGCGTTCGATCCGGGCGACGTCCCTCAGCCTGACGGCCACTCCCCCCTGGAGGACGATGATCAGCTCCCCAAGTTCCTTCAGGCTCTTGAGAGAGCTCGAAATCTTGAACAGGTATTCCTGGTTTCCTTTTTTAATTTTACCAGCCGGGAACGTCTGATTCCACCGGTTCAGCGCTAATAAAACTTGATAAGGATGGATATTCAGGCTCTGGGTCTTTTCCCTCTCGAGAGTGATGCGGATTTCGGGGTCAGACCCGCCCAAAACCTCGACGCTGGAGACTCCCTTAACCGCGCCCAGTCCGTATTCCAATTTTTCCTTGAGCATCTCCCTTAGTTCCTGCAGAGAGTAATCGCCGGAGATGGTATAGTGGAGGAAATCGGCGGTCCTGAAGTCTTCCGGCACATAGGGGATGATCTGAGGTCGGTTGGCGGCGTAAGGTAATTCTTGCCGAATCCTGGCGATTCTCTCCATGATCTCTAAATTGGCAAATTCCATGTTCGTCTTCGGGTCGAACTCGCAGGTGATGGAGGAAAGGCCGATCGACGAAGAGGAAGTGATTTTCTTCACGCCTTTCACTGTCGAAGCAATCTCTTCTAGGGGTGATGTGATCTGGGTTTGGATAATCTCCGGCGGGACGTCACTCCAGGCAGTCTGGATGGTTATTTGGGGAAAGTCTTCTTTGGGCGCAAGCTCAAGGGGAATGTTCAGGAAAGAATAAGCTCCTAAGAAAGCCACAACTAGAAAGAGCATGACCGTGGCGATAGGACGCTCAGCAAAAATTTTCATCGGGTTTTCTTTTCCCGCCGGCTCTCCGCGAGCTCATAGATGACAGGAATAAGGATAAGCGTTAAAAAGGTTGAAAAAAGGAGGCCGCCGATGACCGCTATTCCCAACGGCCTTTGAAGCTCTGCCCCCTCTCCCAACCCGAGGGAAAGAGGGATAAGGCCGAACACCGTTGTGATGGACGACATCAGAATAGGCCTCAAGCGGACCGCGCTTCCTTCGACCACGGCCTCCCGAAGCCGAAGCCCGCTGCGCCTGAGTTGGTTTGTATAGTCGACTTTCACGATGGCATTGTCGATGACGATGCCGACAAGAACGACGATTCCGATCACCGAGATCACATTGATTGTCTGTCCGGTTAAGAACAAAAACAAGAAGGAGCCAGATAGCCCCATCGGCACCGTAAACATTATCAGGAAGGGATGAAGCAGTGATTCAAATTGGGCCGCCATGATCATGTACACGAGAAGAACGGAAAGGACGAAGGCCCAGATGAGGCTGCGGAAGGACTTGGTCATTTCTTCCTGTTCGCCGCCGAAGACGACCCGGTAATTCAAAGGGAGATTCAGCTCCTTGATTTTTTCTCTGACCTCGGGGAGGACCTGACTGATCTTTGCGCCTTTCAGGTTGGCCGTGACAAGAACTTCCCGCTGCTGGCTTTCCCGGCGAATTTCCTTAGGCCCGAGCGCTATCTCGTAATCGACCAACTCTCTCAATGGAATGACTTGCCCCTGATAAGGAATCTGCTGATTGAGCAGGGCCTCGATATTTTCTCTGCTTCCCTGCTCCATGCGCACTAAAATATCATATTTTTTATCTAGCTCCCTGAGCTGAGTCGCCACTCGGCCTTGCACCGCCTGGACAAGATAAGTCCCGATGGCGTCCGGAGAAAGGCCGTATTTTTCGAGCCTATCTTTCCTTATCTTTATCAAAAACTCCGGCTTTCCTTCTTCAACGCTGGAATTGACGTCAGCAATCCCCTTGATCGTTCGCAGTTTTTCGCCGAGCTCTGTGGCAATCTCTTTTAATATTTCCAGGTCATCTCCCTTGATTTTCAAACCTAATTCGGCTGTCGATAAACCCAGGAACTGGGCGATGGTCGTCTGCTCTCTGATAATGGAAAAAGCAACATCGGGGTAGTTATTCAGCCACCGTCTCAATTCCTCCATCGTCGGCTCAAGTTGCGAGCTGCTTCTGACTACAACCGCTATCTTGGCTGAATTCAAGGAAATATCGGGATTAAGTCCTTCCATTCCGCTGATAATTCCTACTTCAGAGAAGAACGTTTTCACAGAGTCCTTTTTCCCCAGCCACTGTTCGAAAGAAGCGACCATGTCGGCTGTCTGCTCAAAGGAATACTCGACGGGCGTCTTGAGGTTGACCTCAAAAGAAGTCACCTTGAGTTTCGGCATGAGCTCCCTGGGAAGAAGTGCTCCCAGAATAAAAGTCAGCAGGAAAAACACAAGCGAGATCCAGAGGATTTTTCCTTTATGGTCGAGGCTCCAGAGGAGGAACTGATGGTAGCGGATGGTGAATTTTTCATAGATAGAATTAAACCCCCTGAAGACGGCACGAACGATGGGCCGGAAAGGCAGACTCAGGAAATGAAAGATAAAAAGCAGGAGCTGGGAGAGAAAGCTTATCACGATATTGAGAATTTTTAGGATGATCCTGGGGATAAAATAGAGCAGCCAACGGATTCCTTGGACAGGCAAAAGAAGGAACCTCCACTTTGGTTTTGCCGGCGTGAACGAACCTTTTCCTTGGGCTGGTGTTTCTTTCCTTTCGGCTTTTTCCTGAGAAACCTTCCAGTCCAATTTTCTGGAAGTGAGCATCGGGACGAGGGTCAAAGAGACTAAAAGAGATGCCAGGAGCGAAAAAGTCACCGTCAGGGCCTGATCCCGGAATAGCTGGCCGGCCACTCCGTGGACATAGATCACTGGGAGAAAGACGACAATTGTGGTAAAGATCGTAGCGCTCACAGCCATGCCCACTTCTTTTGTCCCGATGTAGGCTGCTTCAGACAGGCTTTTCCCCAGGCCTCTGTGGCGGAAGATGTTCTCAGAGACGACGATGGCGCAGTCGTCAAGCATTCCAACCCCCAGAGCCAGTCCGCCGAGCGACATGATATTGAGCGTAATGTTGCGGAAAAAGAGAAGGTTAAAGGTGGCAATAATCGAGATGGCAATCACGGCAAAGATGGTGAGTGAGGTCCGCAGCTCCTGAAGAAAAATGAGAAGAACAAGAAAAGCTAAGATTCCGCCGGAAATGACCTCCTCTTTGACCGACGAGATAGCTCCCTGGATATATCTTGCCTGCTCGGAGACTACAAGAAGGCTGACCCTGGGGTATTCCTTCCTTATCTGATCGAACAATTGATTGGCTTTCTTGGTGACCGCGACGGTGTTCGCTCCTGATTCCTTGCGGACAAGGATGCCAATGCTTTCATCTCCGTTGAGTCGGGTTGCGCCCTGTCGCTCTTTGATCGAGTCCTCGATGCGCGAAACGTCGCGAAGTCTGATAACTCCCCTCTCGTTGGTTGTCTTCAGGCTGATCTCGCCGATCTCGTCCACGATCTCGAATTCGCCGACAACCCGGAGGGCGTATTTGAACTTTCCCTTTCTGATGTTCCCTCCCTGGAGGTTGCGGTTAAAAGCGTCAATGCGCCGGGCGACTTCGTCGATGGTTAAGCCGTAGAGCGATAAAAGCTGGGGATTGACTTCGACCTGAATTTCTCTTTCCACGCCTCCTGCGACTTCTGCTGAGCCAATGCCCTCAATCTGTTCCAACCGGGGTTTGATGAGCTCCTCGCAGAATTCCTTTAGCTCCAGGAGCGAGCTTTCGCCCGAGACGGCAATGACCATAATAGGCTTGCTCTTTGGGTCGAGGGGATTGATGGTCGGATTCTCGGCCTCCTCAGGAAGCTGATAACGGACGCTATCGAGCTTCTCCCGGGTATGGAGCATGGCAAAATCCATATCCGTGCCCCAGCCAAACTCAAGGCTGAGATAAGAAACTCCTTCTTTGGAGACGGATTCGACCCGGCGCAGTCCCGGAATGCGGCTGACGGCGGCTTCGAGGGGGGCAGTGATCAGGGTTTCAATTTCTTCGGGAGCGACGCCGGGATACTGGGTGACCACAGAAAGTCGCGGATAGCTGATGTCGGGAAGAAGGTCCACACTCAACTGGCGGAGGGAGATGAACCCGAGCAGGACGATGGCCACGTAAAACATGAAGGTGGTAACCGGCCTGTCGATGGCGATTTTGGCAAGCTTCATTGGCTTTTCCTAAATTTTTGGCTCAATTTTATTACGTTTTTTATAGTATGTAAAATTGATTTCTTTTCTGTCATCGCGAGCGCAGCGCGGCGATCTCAGTTGGTAAATCGCGGGGACGGTTCTCGCTGAGAACCGTCCTCAAAATAAAAGACTAAAATTCCGGCAAAAATTATCACTTCCAGATCAGGCTATATCGCTTGACCAAGGGAATACCCTCTTCGCTTTCTTGCACCATACAAAATTGAAAATTTGGGGACACGTACCGAAAATTTTAACCGGAGAGGTTTAAAATATCCTCTATTTCATTTGCGCTTCCAAGGTAACCATAACCGGTTCGGGCTCTTCCTCGTAGATGAGTAGCGACTTTCGATACAAAAAGAAGTCGTTATAAAGTTTTATCGCGAGGACAATTATGCCCATAATCCCATAGAAATAATAAAAAGAAAAGAAAAAGAAGAGAAATTCTTGAAGAGGCATCGTTCAAGCGAGCTGAGCAAGGAGGCATAGGCCAGAAAAACGAGCGCGGTTTCGAGGCCGCTGGCCCGAGCCTATTCTTTACTGACCTGGACTTTGGCATCGTGCGCCAAAGTAAAATGCCCTTCGGTGATGACCATCTCTCCTTCTTTGACGCCGTCGAGGACCTCGGCGTAATCCTCATTTTCCAGGCCTACCTCGATATAGCGCCACTTAGCCAAGCCTTCCTCCACCACGAAGACCAATTTTCTTCCGCCTCGGACGAGCACAGCCTCTTGCGGCACAAGAAGCTTGTCTTTATAGACGTCCGCAGCGATCTCGACTTCCGCATGCATGCCCGGCTTGATCTCTTCCTCCGGGTTTTCGACCAGGATATGAACAGTGCAGGTCTTGTCTTCCGGGTTGATGATCGGGCTGATGGCTTCAACTTTGCCGCGAAATACTTTTCCCGGGTAAGCGCTGAACCGCACGTCGGCCTCTCGCCCGACTTGCATCTTCCCCACCTCGCTCTCGAGCACCTTGGCTTGGACTTTGATCTGACTGATATCAACGAGTGTAAAAAGCTCACGGCCAACCGAGACAGTCTCTTGAGGAGAGACTTTTATGCCGGTAATGATGCCGGAAAAAGGCGCCCTGATCTTGGT
>CAZKEW010000023.1:9509-18816 GCA_964551885.1 uncultured Eubacteriales bacterium | reverse complement strand
CCTGAACATGCGGGACGTCGGGATAGCAGCGCCGCACTTTTCGGCGACGGTAATCGTAGAGTCTTTTTGGGCCACACCTTCGAGAGCAGTGAACAATCCGTCAAGAAATTCCGGCCGGGTGTAGGCGGATGGAGTAACTTTATGGTGGGCCATGACTACGTTTGGCTTGACCGTGATTCGCCCCCGAATCCTTGAGGCCAGGCCAAATTCCTCGAGGCCTTCTTTGATGATTTTAGCTATGGCCGGCGGGTCATATTTATCGGCCCTCCGGATAATAACTTTCTCTCTTCTGCTCATTGTCCATGCCTTATACCACAAAAAAATTGGGGACACAATATTCATTTCCGAATTTCTTTGGCCGGGAATCCATCCGCCTCGCAGAGACATAATCAAAATGGGGTCAGGTCTTCATTCTTCACATAATATCTATACTCTTTTGGAGTTAAGTGAAATATGAAGACCTGACCCCCAGGCGATTGTTAGGAATTGATATTGTGTCCGCGCTTTTGGATTACCAGAGGCGGGCGGCGGCGGAGACAGAAGCGCGATCGAGGAGCGAAACAGCGCTTGTCGAGCAGACAGTACGGCAGATGCCGCAGCCGTAGCAGCGCCGGGCATCGATTTCTATTTTTTTATTGGAGGCGCTATACCCGATAGCGCCGAATTGACAGACACGCATGCAATCCCGGCAGCCGTTACAGAGGTCAGGGCTGACATAGGCCACATACTCAGCCCGGAACATCACCGGAAACTGATGTTTCACCGTAGACTGCATGGCCAAACAATCTGACCGGTCGCAGTTGCAGATCCCGCCGATGAACGGCGTGATAAAGGTCCAGACCGTATGGCAGAGCCCTTCGTGCTCATGATCGCGCATCGCTTCAAGAGCCTCGGAGTTGCTCAATGTCTCCAAGCCCTTGGTCTCAGGCCCCGTGAGAAAGCTCGCATCGATATCGCGGATAAGTTGGGCAAGCTCGCCGCCGTTGGGCCCCATACTGACTCCATAACAATATCTTTGCTCAGACCCGATCGTTACCTGACGGCAGATGCAGGCCACCCGAACAACAGAGGTCACGAAATCAAGAATACGCTCGACCTCCTCGATGGGAACAACTTGACCGTAATGGTATTTCTGCTGCCTTCTGACCAATCCCCAGGTCAGGGCGCGTCGGACAAACCCGGGAGCTTGATCAAGCCTGTTCAGGGAGTCTACTCCCTCTTTCTGTCTTTCAGGCTGGGAGAAAAAGTGCTCGATCATCTTGCGCCGACGGAGGTCGCTCAGCAGATCCTCGGCATAGTTTTTCGCCTCGAGGTACCACTTCTTTCCCTCGCCGTGTTTGTGGCAAAAATCGCACATCTCAGAAATCTTACCTTAAAGGCTCACTCGCTGCCGGCAATATATCCCGGCGTTGCTAGCGAAGTCAAGAAACAAGAAGAGGTATCGAGATTATCCAGATGACACTTGGGGCGCTTGATTCCTTTGGTACCTTTCTGCCTGCCTGGCAAAAGAATAACAATCTAGGCAGGGAGTGTCAAATTCAAGGCGTGAGGAGGGACTCGGCTTTGTTTAAGAATTCTTCGGCGTTCGAAATACTTAAAAGTGCGCCTTCTTGGGAAAAAGAGCCGCTATAATCGGCCTCTTCTCGCAAGAACATGCCATTTCTGAATATCCTGATAAAACGGTTCTCTAAAAGCCCGGTATCAACCAATAACGCTTCTAAGGCAATTGACAGGCAGTGATGGCTGCGCTCTCTAAAACCTTTGGAATAAAGGAGAGCCCTAGCAGCATGGAAAATCGCATAATAGGCATTTATAGTGGCGTATTTGTATTTTTTATTTTCGAATCGATCCCTTGCTTCAGCGAGGTCTTCTCCCGCCGCTGACAACTCCTTCTTTGCCAGTTGTTTTGCTCTAGGAAAAGAGATGATCCTCCGATTCTTCAGGCAATCTTCAAAAGCCCGATTCGTCCACCGGCCTCTCCCAGAGAATGATTCCATGGCTAAGCTCGTCTATGAATTCGGGGCTTGTCTTTTCCAACTCCATCCATTCGACCTGGCTCTTGATAAGAGGACGAATGTCGAGGCCTGATCTTCTCTGGAAGAGATCGATTTTTTCGGCCACATTCTTTTTGGTTTCAGCGACTATCATTAAATCCACGTCGCTTTGGGCTGCGAACGTTCCGTTCGCATAACTTCCATAGAGGATGACGCGTCTGGACAGATCCTTAAGGGCTTCCACGAGAGGTTCGAGCATCAATAGAGCACTAAGAATTTTGAATGACTGGATGATAGGATTCGATGAGGCAAAAGTAAAAACTTTTGCTTTACCGATATTTTGAGAAATGAGGATTCCGGATTGTTCAAGTGAATGTAATGCCCCATGAACGGCACCCAGGCTGATGTCAAGCTTTTTGGAGATTTCCCTTCCGTAAAATGACTTTCCGCTATTCCTAGCGAATAGATTTAGAATTTTTTGCTCAGGAGTTTTAATAAAAATTTCTGAAAGCATCTTTATCTCCCGTGTTCAATAATTTGAACATATATTCATAATAATGAACAATTGTATTAAATTCAAGAGAAATCCAGCGGGAAGTGTCAAATTCGAGCGAAGAGTTGTGTCCCCGATTTCAAGGGTGGCACCTTGGGGAACGTCCCCCAGCTTACTCTAAGGTTTTGCCTTTAGTCTCAGGGAGGGCAAAGGCGACGCAGGCGGAAAAAATAAAGAAGGCTGCGGTGAGATAAAAGGCCAGAGCCAACCCGTGCGTCTTTGCCAAAGCCCCGATGGTAAAAGGCGCCAGCGCGCTCATTCCGCGGCCGATGTTATAAGTAAATCCCTGGGCTGAGGCGCGGATCCGCGTCGGGAAAATCTCGGCCGTGATTGTCCCAAACCCGGAAAAATATCCGGTTCCGAAAAAGGCCAGAAAGGGGCCGAGAAGGAGCAGGGCCATGTTCTGCCGGACACTGCTGTAGAGAAAAACGAGAGCCGCGGCCGCAAAAAGATAAATGATATAGGTGATCTTTCTCCCAATCTTGTCGCATATGAACCCAAAGCTCACGTATCCCAGCCACATTCCTGTCTGCATAACGATGATCCAGGAAGACGTCTTGACCACGCTCAGCCCCATTCCTCCCTGCTCGGCAGGAAGGCCTAAATATGCCGGAATCCAGGTAAAAAGCCCCCACCAGGCAAACATCGTCCCGGCGTTCATCAGGCTTGTGACGAGTGTGTTCTTCAAGAAAGGCCGGTGGAAAATCTCGGTCAGGCTCGCCTTCGATGCGGCCCGCTTTTTTTCTTGCTGACTTTGCTTCCATATTGCCGGCTCTTCGACATGGCGTCTGATCCAGAGCGTGAAAAGCGCCGGCAGAATGCCGACGAAGAAAACTCCGCGCCAGCCCAGCCGAGGAAGGATCAGAGCTGTTATGGCCGCAGCCAGGGCATAGCCGATAGCCCAGGAGCTCTGCATAATCCCCAAGGCTTTTCCCCTGTGCTCAGAGGGCCAGGTCTCAGCCACGAGCGCCGCTCCCGAGGCCCACTCGCCGCCCATTCCGAGGCCCAGCAGGACGCGGAAAATCGCCAGCTGCCAGATCGTCTGTGACAGGCCGCAGGCGCCCGTAAACACAGAATAAATCAGGATGCTTCCCATGAGGGCCTTTACCCGGCCAAACCTGTCGGCGATCATGCCGAAAAGCACGCCACCGACCGCCGAGGCCAAGAGCGTCAATGACCCCATCAGACCGGCCGTGGCTGTGGACATCCCGAAATCCTTCATCAGGTGCGCCAGGACCATGGCGTAGAGCATGATGTCCATGCTGTCGAGCATCCAGCCGAGCGAGGCAGAGACCAGGGCTTTGCGCTGGCCAGGAGTTATCACTTTATACCAATGTTGGGATGGCTCGCTCATTCCGCTCCTCGCCCGCACAAATTCATCACCCTCACTTCACCTCTTCCATCAAGGGAGAGGAAAAATTGCGATATTCGACCTCCCTCGATATTATTTGTGGGGACGGTTCTCGTTGAGAACCGTCCCCATCTCGATATCTGGTTTTAAGGAGTAACAGCATTCCTGGCAACTAACGGTGTTTCCCGTAGCCTCCTCCTCCGGGTGTCTTAACAACAACAATATCTCCCTGTCTTACCAGGAAGGATGCTTTTCCGCCGAGGCTCGTTCTTTTGCCGTTCTGGATGAGGATATTACTTCCCCTTTTTCCCGGCGTCCCGCCGGCGAGCCCGTAAGGCGGAAATTTCCTCCGCTCCGAAAGGATGTTAACCTGCGCCGGTGCCAGGAACTCAAACTCCCGCACAATTCCATCCCCGCCCCTGAATCTTCCCTTGCCGCCGGAGGATTTACGCAGGGAGTATCGTCTGACCCGGATAGGAAGATAATGCTCCAGGGCTTCAACAGGGGTATTGCGCGTGTTGGTCATGTGGGTATGGACGCCGCTTAGCCCATTAGATTCGGGACTTGCGCCCATTCCTCCGCCGATCGTCTCATAATAAGCAAAATTTTTGCCTGCCGCTGGGTTAAAACCCCCGAAGGTGATGTTGTTCATCGTGCCGCTCGAGGCGGCGGGAATCCTTCCCGGCACCGCTTTGGAGAGGGCGCCCAAAAGCACATCCGTAATCCTCTGAGATGTTTCGACGTTCCCTCCGGCCACAGCCGCCGGCGGTCTGGCATTGACCACACTTCCCTCGGGAGCGATGAGTTTGATCGGCCTTAAAAGCCCGGAGTTGCAGGGGACATCGCCGCGGATAATACAGCGGAAGACATACATCGTCGCCGAAAGCGTGATGGCATAGTTGGCATTAATGCTTCCTGCGGTCTGAGGGTCAGTCCCCGTGAAACCGACCTCTGCCGAGTCGCCTCTGATGCGAATCAGCACCTGAATCTTGATCGGCTTCCGGCTCACGCCGTCGTCATCCAAATAATCGCTGTATCTGTAATCGCCGTCCGGAATCTCGCGGATAGCCTGCCGCATAATCTTCTCCGAATAATCCTGGAGGTGCTTCATGTAAGCGCTTATTTTCTTATAACCATATTTCTGCGTGATTTCGAGCAGCCGTTTCTCGCCGATGCGGTTGGCGGCAAGCTGCGCCGTGAGGTCACCCTCCCGCTCCTCCGGGGTCCGCACATTGGCCAGAACCAAGCTGAGGATGTCTTTATCAATCCTGCTGCGGCGGACAAGCTTCACCGGCGGAATGATTACCCCCTCCTGGAAAATCTCGGTGGCCAGCGGCATGGAACCGGGAGAAATTCCGCCGACGTCCGAATGGTGGGCCCGGTTCGCCACAAAATAGGCCGGCCGGCTTCGCCCTTTCACATAGACAGGAGAAACAAGAGTTATGTCGGGAAGATGCGTGCCGCCCTTGAAGGGGTCATTGAGGATGACCGTGTCGCCGGGGCCGAGGTCCACATGCTCGATGGCGCTCAAGACCGAGAGGGGCATCGCACCAAGGTGAACAGGAAGATGGTCTCCCTGGGCAACGGTCTTTCCCGCCTTATCAAAGATGGCGCAGGAAAAATCTCTCCTCTCCTTGATGTTGGGGGAGAAGGAGGACCGGCACAGCGTGACCCCCATCTCCTCGGCGATGGAGATGAAAATGCTTTTAAAAATCTCGAGCTCGATCGGGTCGACTTTTCTCCTGGCCGTCACCGGGATTTCCTCTGAGAGATGATCAAATTCCCGTACTTATCCACGCGGCTGACGTAAGAAGGCGGCACAACCGCCGTGGATTCGTAATCGAGGATGAGGGCAGGGCCGGTGATGACATTTCCTGCGCCCAGCATCCCTCTCGCATAGACATCAGCCTGATAAATTCTTCCTTCAAATCGTATCGCGCGGCGGTCGATCCGGGCCGGGTTCGCGTCCTTTCCTTTGAACTCAATTTCAGCGAGACGCGGCTTATCAGTGACCCCGACTGCTTTCACCCGCAGATTCACGACCTCGACAGGCCGCCGCTCATCTGCATAGCCGTATTGCCTCAGGTGAACTTTGTTAAATTCCTTACGGTATCCCGCCGCGAAAGGAATAGTGAGCTCATAAGATTGGCCCGCATAACGGACATCCAGAAACCTGAGGAGCCTCATTCTCTCTTTCGCAAATCCTTCCTTTCTTAAGTCACGATAGGCCTCGGCCAGGAGCGGCCGGAAGAGTTGGTCCAATTCAGCATTCGTGACATCATCGCCCGCTCTGAGTATAGAGTGAGAATAATCTTTGATTGTGTTGGAAAGCAGCATTCCCAGGGCCGACAAAACTCCGGCATTTTTGGGGACGATGACGGCGGGAATGCGAAGCTTCTGGGCAAGACTGCAGGCGTGTATGCCGCCTGCTCCCCCAAAAGATAAAAGGGCAAAGTCGCGCGGGTCAAACCCTTTTTCAACCGAGATCACCCGGATCGCTCTTTCCATCGTGGCATCAGCAACACGAATAACACCTTCGGCAAGCTCGTGGACATCCAGGCTCAGGCAGGAGGCAAATCTTTCCATTATCCTGCGGGACCTCTCAGGATAAAGCTTCATCGCTCCGCCGAGGAACCGGTCGGGGTCGAGCCTCCCGAGAAGAAGGTTGGCATCGGTCACCGTAACGTCTTCGCCTTTCCCGTAGCAGATAGGCCCGGGGTCTGCGCCGGCGCTCTGCGGGCCTACACGCAGCGCTCCCCCTTGGTCGATGTAAGCCATAGAGCCGCCGCCCGAGCCCACGGTGTGGATATCGATGATGGGCATCTTGAGCGGCAGGTCGCTGATCGTGGATTCGGTCGTCGTGGCCATCTCTCCGTCGCAGAGGGAAACGTCAGTAGAAGTCCCGCCCATGTCAAAAGAGATGATCTCGGGGAAGCCGGCCGCAGCGGCAACTTCTTTCGCTCCTACGACACCGCCAGCCGGGCCCGAGAGGATGGTCGAGACAGGGTTTTCCTTGGCGCTCCGCGCCAGGACACATCCGCCGTTGGACTGCATGATACGCACTAAGTTTGCGCCGAGCTGCTTCTCCAAACGCCCGAGATAGCGCTCCATCAACGGGGCGACATAGGCATTGATGGCCGTTGTGCTGGCTCGCTCGAATTCCCTATATTCGCGGAGCACGCGGTGGGACGCCGAAAGCGAGAACCCATGAGCCTTCAGTCTTTTATAGACCTTCTCCTCGTTAGCGGGGTTTGCATAAGAGTGGAGAAAACAAATGGCTACGGATTCCACTTTGGCCTTCTTTAATTTCTGGATGATTCGATCCATTTCGCGAAGATCGACCTCCGCAGCCACGCTCCCATCAAAACGTGTCCTCTCGCTCACGCCAAAACAGAGCTCGCGCGGGATGAGAGGATTTCGCTTTTCCACCATGATGTTGTAAAGCTCGCGCCGCGTCTGACGGCCGATCTGGAGGAGGTCTTCAAAACCCGCGGTGGTGAGGAAGGCAAGCTTCGCCCCTTTTCTTTCGAGAAGAGCGTTGGTGGCAACCGTAGATCCATGGATGATGTCCAGGTTCTCTTCGAGGACACCGCTCTCCCTGATGCCGCAAATAATCGCTTCCCCAGGATCGTGGGGCGTGGAAAGAACTTTATAGACCCACATCCGATCTGGAGCCATAAAGACAAAATCCGTGAAGGTTCCGCCTGTGTCGATCCCGACTCTAACCATTCCGGCCTCTACGCCAGCCAAAAACCTATCACTTTTTCGCTTTTTTTTCCAGCACCTGAACTAATACAAAATTATGCCTATCAAAAGAGCCAGACTGATGGGGATATGTTTATCAGTCTTTTTGTGAACCCGGCCGACCGGGATTTCAATGAAATCCCGGGGCTGCCCGCGCACAAGGCGAACTTAGGAGTCCAGTACAAAGCCGCCAATAACGCCAGCTTAGCCTTTTTTGCCCAGGCTGTTTCGGACCAGAAAGTCATCTACAACAACAATACTCTTTATAACACAGACCAGAGAGTGCGGCTCCAGGATGTCTATCTCCGATTGGACCTCGAAGGCCGCTATCCCGTAAGCTCCTTTTTAGATGTCAATGTTTTTTTCCGCAATATTCTTGGCGCCCATTATCAGGAACGATATGGATTCCCGGCAGCAGGCAGGAATTTTGGTGTTTCCTTCCGGATCATTTTTTAAAGGCTTCTGATTATTTCTTGGAACTGAATTCAGGGCGTTCCCTTCTCCGGGGCTCGAGGATATTGAGGACGACAGAGACATATTGGGGAGAATTGGCGGCTTCTGCGCAACGGATGACAATATGCCCGGAATATTTTCCCGTCATTAGCCCGGCGGTGTTGACCTGAACCCTGATGTTCCCGTTTCCCGAGCCCGAGCTGGGAGAGCAGGTGAGCCAGTCTGCATCTTTCTCGACCCACCAGGCTAGAGAACTGCTTCCTGAAATGGCGATGCTGAATGACCTCTCCAGAGTCTTTGCCTCTGAGCTGGAGGCGAAGAAACTCAGGCTTGCGGTTGAAAGACTGAGCCTTGCCTTTTTGATTGGCTCTCCCGCATTGCAGGTGTGGATACGGATTTCCTCTTCCTTTTTGGTCACTTTATCCACCAGAATTCCCTTGCCAGCGTCGAGCAAGCCGCCACGGCTGTTGATGGTATCCCGCGCCTGGGTGAGCCATTTGTCCACTCCCGAATAATCGGGATGATGCCGGAAGTTGGAGTCGATGGGATAAAGGATGTACTTAGCCGCCTAGAAATCAAGGGCGACAGGGTCTTGGCTTGCCAGAAGCTGGTTCGCCCGGAAGGCCGTGCTCGCCGGATATCCAGTCAAGGAGGAATAGGAAACCCAAATGGCATCTACGATATTTAAAACCGGTGTCGCGACCGAAGCCATCATCTTTCCTCAAGTCTCTCCCAGGCTGCTGTAGTGGCGGAAGCCGCTCTGGCCGTCGGACATGGAAACACCCCCGTAAAGATGTTTGAGGCTGACGGTGATTTCCGAGCCGCCGGTGTCATGGTGCTTGATCACGGGCACGTGGATCAATTTGAGGTTCCGGGTGTAGCCGCTCCCCTGCCAAATCCCTTCCCGAAGCTCAACCCTGCGGCCTCCCGTGGTGGTGAAACAAGGATAGGAAACGTTTTCATACGTCCGGTAGCCGTTCGTCTTATGATCATTACTATCAATGAAAGTCCCTCTGACCGGGTCAAGGAGAAAACCCGACACACGCGGGTCTTGGAAGACATTATTCACAAGATAGAGAAACGAGTGACGCTCATCATTGGCGTTGGCATGAACACTGGAATCGCCGTAAGAGGCGCTGGTGTCGCAGTTGAGACTTCCCCGGCCCTGGCCGTTCTCGAAGATGACGACTTCGCCCGTAAAGCCGCCTGGAT
>CAZKEW010000023.1:0-9499 GCA_964551885.1 uncultured Eubacteriales bacterium | reverse complement strand
ATGGTCAAGGATTCTTTGGACGAGGCCTCGGATGAGGTCGCTGTTGGTGCAACCGCGGTACTTCCACTGGGCATTGACTTTGATTAAGACGACATCATCGGCCGCGATCAACCCGGAAGGACCGCCGAGGGAGTGCGCCTTGGAAGAGCGATAGAATTTTAGTCCCGAGTCGGCCATCAAGTAGAGAAGCGAATCCAGGCCGACGTGGTGGTTGGGACGCTCAGGGTCATAAAAGGGGAAGTCGGGAATATTCTTGGCCCAGAAGACGTCGTTGAGGATAGTATCGCCAGAGAATCCTTTGAAGCGGGAAAAAGAAGCAAGATAAGAGACAAAAACTCCGCCGGCGACGCTTTTAAAAAAATCGCGCCAGCTGATTCCTCTATCTTGCTGATAAGCCTTCATAACGGCCTCCTCCTTTGAACAACAATTTGTAACTACTCAGGTCTACCCCGCCTAAAATAAGGTTTCATTTTTTACTGGACTTTCAAATTCAATTATGGCATATTGTCTCGTATGCAAGAGACAATCACATGCCAGGGTCGCCATTTGGACGCTGCAGATATGGCCTGGTTACAAGACTGGATCAAGCAGCATCGCGACTGGAGTCGCAATCGTTTAGCCTTCCAGTTATGTCGGCAATGGGATTGGCGCACCCCCACCGGGCAACTGAAGAATTACGCTGCCCGCAGTTTTCTGCTCAAGATGGAGCAGCGAGGATTCATTCCGCTGCCACCCATACGCACAGCCATGCGCCGTCCTACATGGTCGGCGGCCGGCGAATTATTGTTGGCGATGCCGGCTCCAACACCCATTAGCGCCCCACTGGCGGAGCTTACACCGCTTACCCTCGTCCTTCCGAAACCAGGCTCCTTTGAGAATACGGGCTTTGTCCACTATCTGTCCCATTATCATTATCTGGGCTTTCAGCGTACTGTTGGCGAAAACATCAAGTACCTGGTTCGCGATCAGCACGGCCGCGATCTGGCTTGCGTTCTCTTCGGCTCAGCGGCATGGAAGACAGCCCCTCGCGACGACTTCATCGGATGGAGTGATACCCAGCGGCAACACAACATCAACTTGCTGACCAATAACACCCGTTTTCTCATCCTCCCTTGGGTCAGCGTCCCCCATCTGGCCAGCCATATTCTCGGCCTGATCCTGCGCCGGCTACGCGCCGATTGGCTCTCTAAATACGGCCACCCCGTTCATCTTGTGGAAACTTTTGTCGAACAGAACCGTTTCCGGGGTACGTGCTACCGGGCAGCCAACTGGCAGTGTGTCGGACAGACCCGGGGACGCAGTCGCCAGGATCGCTACACCACCTTGCGCGTGCCGGTCAAGAACATCTACCTCTATCCCCTGATCCCCCATTTCCGGAAAGCCCTTTGCAATCCTATGGGAGACCCATCATGTTGACCCGCGAAGAGCTGCTGGTTCTGGCCAAAACCAATCCCGAGGTCTTGGTCGATCTGGTCCTGGCTTTGCAAGAGCAAGTTCAACACCTGAGCCAACGTGTGGCGGAGCTGGAAGCCCGCCTCAACCAAAACAGCCGAAACAGCAGTAACCCCCCTTCCTCCGATGGCCTACAGAAACCCAAGAGCCTGCGCCAGAAAACCGGCCGAAAACCAGGAGGCCAGCCGGGGCATCCCGGCAAAACCCTGGAGCGCGTAGCCAACCCGGATCACACCATCATGCTTCCGGTAACCTCCTGCCCCTGCGGAGTAGAGGCCTCCCTGAAGGATCAACCCGTCATCGACTATGAGCGCCGCCAGGTATTCGAACTGCCCGAGCCCAAACTCGAAGTGACCGAATACCGTGCTGAAATAAAGCGGTGTCCGCAGTGCCGCAATACCGTTCGCGCCCCTTTCCCTGATGCGGTCAAGGGCACCACCCAATATGGTCCCAGATTTCTTGCTTTCCTCGTCTATCTCCAACACCAACAACTTCTACCGGCGAACCGTATCAGCCAATTGTGCGGCGACCTGTTTGGACAACCCGTCAGTGAGGCCATCTTGTTTCAAACCACCCAAAAGTGCCATGACCAGCTGGAGAACTTTGAAAACAAGGTCGTCAGCCAACTCCAAAAAGAACAAGTCCTTACGGTCGATGAAAGTGGACTGCGCGTTGACGGCAAACTCCATTGGTTACATACCGCAGGGACCGACAGACTCACTTTCTATGGCGTTCATCCAAAACGCGGCAACAAAGCTACCGATGCCTTCAATATCCTGCCTCATTTCAACGGTTATCTGGTGCACGATTTCTGGAAACCGTATCTGAAGTACGACTGCAACCACAGCCTCTGTAACGCGCACCTGTTGCGCGAACTCAAGTTCCTGCTCGAAGAGCAACACCAAACCTGGGCAGGCAAAATGAGCCACTTGCTCTTCAATATGAATACCTTTGCCGAAAACCAGAAAACGATTGCCACGCAACTGACCGAAGTCCAGAAGGCCCTATGGCTCGAACGTTTTCGATCCCTTGTGGCCGAAGGACGACAAGCCAATCCGATAAACAAACCACCAGAGGCGAAACCCAAACGAGGGCGACAGAAACAAACCAAAGCGCGAAATGTGTTGGACCGCCTGGAACACCATGAGGCCTTCGTGCTCGCCTTCTTTAACGATTTGCGCGTCCCCTTCACCAATAACCAAGCAGAGCAAGACATCCGTATGATCAAGGTGCGTCAGAAAATATCCGGTTGCTTCCGAACCTTGCAAGGTGCGGAAAGCTTTGCTCGTATCAGAGGCTACCTATCCACGGCGCGCAAAAACGGCATGAACCTCTTGCAATCCATTATCGATTCCCTGATAGAACAACCTTACTTCCCTGAAATGCTTTTCCCTCCCTGACACACCTGAGTAGTTACCAGGATTGTTTCTATCTTCAGGCTGTCTCCTCTTTTGGCTCGCTTATCTCGCTCGCGGCATAGTACATCGAGGCAAAGGCACAGCGAATCCACATCACAGCGGGAATAATGCCGACGCCAAAGCAGATGAGGCCAGCGATCGCCACGGCAAAGGCCAACTATTCCGCTATGCCAAAGATATCTCTGACGAAAAGAGGCAGCAAGCCGTGCGTGTTTTTGCCCATCTCAATCTCATAGTGTATTTGACTGGCATTGCTCTCTCCCTCCTCTCCAAACAAAACAGCTTCTGGGCTGCCGTATATGTTTTGGCGTTCTTTTCCGCTAACCTTATTCCTCTTCTCTTCTGGAGAAGTTACTTAGAGAAACACGCCGTGGCCCCCTCTCTCCAAAAAGCCGGCCCTGAAATCATGAAGCTATTCCTCGAGGATTATAAGATTTCAAAAAGGGAGGAGGAGGTGATACAAAAATTGTGCGCGGGGAGAACAAATAAAGAAATCAGCGAAGCCCTATTTATTTCCTTACAGACCGTGAAAGACCATGTCTATCGGATCTATCAGAAGACCGATGTCAAAAACCGGGTCCAACTGATCAACCTCATCCAGAGCTACAAAAGCAAAGGGGAAGACCTCGGCCGTTAGCTCATGCCATCCATGCCGAAAAGCATGAAAAATCGTTGCGACTGCGAAAAGGAAATTAATTAAGCATTATGGAATATGGAGGAGGTTATCATGTCAAAATTCCTAACATAATACCGAAGTTTTATTGACGAAAGAAGATGGAATGCCCTGAGACTGCACCGTGAATCTCGATCATATTCAGACAGTCACAAAGGGAAAGATCGGGCCTTTGATAACCACAATGAGTCCGACAAAGATGTCGGAATTAAGGTCAGCCCTGCTCTTTGCCTTGGGGTTTTAGCCGGCATTCTTTCCAATATAAAGTTATAGGATTCCAAATCAAACTACCCTCCTTAATTCCTGTTGACAACCTCACACAGATTACGTAAGCTTTTAACGAAACCGATAACTTTAATTATCTAAAGTAGAAAGGATAAGACCATGGAGGAGAAAAAATTTCAACCCAAAAAGATTTCTTTGTCAAGTACTAAACAAGAGATGCTGGAAGCCTATAATGCCGTTTTGAAACAGCTGGAAGCCCAAAGGGAGGCTGAACTGAAGCCGGAGAAGAGGCTTGAAGAGAAAAAGGCAAAGGAAGTGATTCAGGTCGCAGAATCTTTCTCTTCGGAAGGGGTTGCCAGGGAGATCAGTACTCTGAAGATAGAAGCAGGGAAGATGCTCGCTCAAATTTCTGACCGTCTGGAGGAGGAAATCAATAAATTTAAAGTGGTTCAGGACGCCGTCGCATTAAAGGAGAAAGAGCTTCAGGAGCTTTACGAAATTGAAAGGTCATCATTAACCTTGGCGGCTTTAATCGAATCTCAAAACCAGAAGCGTCAGACCTTTGAATCTGAAATGGCTGACAGGAAGGAAACATTGAACCAGGAGATTGAAACCCTTCGTGCCGAGGGGGAAAAAGAGAAAAATGATTATGAGGCGGAGATAAAAGAACGAGATATAGCGGAAAAAAAGAGGCGTGATAGAGAGAAGGAAGAGTACGAATATTCCTTCAAGAGAGAACAAAAAATAGCAAAAGACAAATTTGAAGATGAGAAGGCGAGATTAGAAAAAGAAATCCAGATCAAGAAAGATCAGATGGAAAGTGAGTTAAAGGGGAGAGAAAAGACGATTGCTGAGCGAGAGGATGAACTGAATGAATTAAGCAAGAGGGTCAGCGCCTTTCCTAAAGAGATGGAAACAGCCGTCAGCAAGGTCATCAAAGAAACCACAGATAGGTTAAATCTTGAAGCCAAAAATAGAGAAGAGTTGGTGAAGAAAGAATTTATTGGCGAGCGGAATGTTCTCACTACCCGAATTGAATCTCTTGAAAAAGGTGTAAAAGAACAAAGCGAACAAATTACAAAGCTCACCCAACAATTGGAGAAGGCGTATCAACAGGTTCAGGACATTGCTGTGAAAACGATCGAAGGTTCTTCAACCATCAAGTCCTTCGCCAGTCTTCAGCAGTGGATCAACGAACAGATGAGGAAGTCCTCCCAGGAGAAGTAATTTCGGAGGCATTGATGGATATGTATGAAAAACAAGAGAAAGGAGGATATATTTAATTTGATCGATTTCATAGACGACATTGACGACGAGTATGACGGTATTTTCGTCAATGTCCAGCGCATATCCGATAAGAAATTCATCCTCCCTTTAGCAGACTTAAGATTCAACGGACAGAAAATCCAGGAATTATCAGTTATTGGATGACTATTCAGTATGGTTTGTAAACAATAGATAGCCGCAGGAATGGAGGAGCGGATGGTGAGCACGCGGTAGGTTTTGGAATTGTCATAATTGATATTCACTCACAATAATCTTTCAGATAATTCCCAGCTATTCGATTCCTGTTGACTTCCGCATACCGATTAAATAAACTCTTAACAAATTAAGGCCATTACTCCAACTGAATTTAGAGTACGTTGTGTTCAATGGAGAATCTTTTGTGTAATCCAAGAGAGGAAGATAGGTGAGCAGAGAATCCTCTTTTACTGTCCGTGATCTTCCAAGACCAGAAAGGCCTCGTGAAAGGCTCCAAAAATTTGGCCCAGAGGCGCTGTCTGCTCAAGAACTTTTAGCTCTGGTCATTGGGCGGGGTATTCCCAAAAAATCAGTAATGAGTATTGCACAGGAGTTATTGGTGAGATTTGGTAATGTTAGAGCAATAAGTCAGGCAACCATTGAGGAACTTTCTCAGATAAAGGGGATTGGTCTTGCCAAAGCAGCCCAGATTAAAGCATGTTTTGAGCTTGGGAAGAGAGAGGAATTAGAACCAGAGCTGAAAAATTTTAATATTAAAGACCCTGAATCGGTTGTGAAAGCTATTCGCGCAAGCATCAAAGACAAAGAGCATTTTAAGCTAATCCTTCTCAATCCTCGCAATAAAATCATTGGTATATCAACCATCTCTGTCGGGACACTCAATGCCAGTTTGGTTCATCCACGAGAGGTATTTAAGGACGCGATTAAGCACAGCGCTGCCTCTGTTGTTTTGGCCCATAATCATCCTTCCGGTGACCCCGAACCTTCGGGCTAAAGAAGATCCTCCAAAATAAAATATAGCGGCGGCTATTGCCAATGCAACGAAAATAGTACCTCTTACAGTTATCCAGCTCATGATTGAATATTTTTAAGTAAGTTTTAAATTATTTTGTATTCCCCAAAGCCAGCGGCAATCCCCTCTTTTTTCGCAACTTATCTTGGTGAGAATAGCTTCAATTGTTGTGTTTCTCTGAAAATTCTTTTTGTTGCTATATCAACATATTTTTGGTTATTGTCGTATCCCACAAAGAAACGCCCTGTTCTCAATGCAGCAATACAAGTCGTTCCACTTCCAACAAAAGGATCCAGCACAACATCTCCTTTGAAAGTAAACAATTGAATACATCTATATGGTAATTCTACAGGAAATGGAGCAGGATGCTGTACTCTTTGGGCTGACTCTGCTGGGAAAGTCCAGATACTCTTGGTAAATTCTAAAAATTCTTCCTTTGATATAGTACTCTCTCTTTTTCCTGTATCTACTCTAGAAAAACTTCCTTTTGAAAAGACCATTATATATTCATGGACATCCCTAAGAATCGGGTTTTTTGGGGATTTCCAGCTTCCCCACGCCGTTGAGACGCCAGCACTTGAAGATTTATTCCAGAGAACCTCCCCCCTCATTAAAAATCCAATGTCAAGCATATCTTTGATTATGAAGCTGTGAAGTGGGATATATGGCTTTCTTCCTACATTTGCTATATTAACACATGCCCTTCCACCTACTACCAGCTTCTTATACGTCTCGCTGAAAACTTTTTTCAATAATTCCCTGTACTCTTCTAATGTTAAATCTTCGTCATATTCTTTGGTGACATTATACGGAGGAGAAGTGACCATTAAATGAATACTACTATCGGGGATTTCATCCATGCTTTCACTGCTCTTGCAAAACACTTTGTTCAAAACCTCAGGGGGTACAGAATTCTCAACATATTTTTCAACTTCTTCAGGAATTTTTCCTTGGTACAATCTTGTATTATAAAATCTGGAAGAATCGTGCCCTTCTCTTCCAGTTACTCCAAAACTGCTGGTTTCAGTTCCTCGTCTTCGTGCCATTTTTAATCGACCCTTAATAAAGACAGGAATTTCTCAGCTTTTTTCTCATAAGTTTCTTCTCTATTCGCTATCTCGATAATTTTCCCAAGCTGCTTCTTGGTTTTCATACCCGAGAAAAATTCTCTCTCTTCTTTTAAAAGCTCATTCAAATTTCCAATCAATTCCTCGTACGAGTCCATTTTTATGAAGCCAAAATTTTCAGTATTTTTTAGAGTTAATATTTCATCTCTTGGTTTTGGATTTAAAGACCAAAATCCTTGTATAATTCCAAATTTCTTTAGATGATTGACCTTTTCATAATAGCTCTCCGTAATGGGTGTATTTCCCAAGACTACTATGGGGATTCTAGTCGCATTAAGGCCAGAAACTCTCACATTTATGCTCTTTCCTATAGCCTTAAGCATCGTATCAGATCTCAACAATCCTGGGTTTCCCTGATGTGTAGTATAATCCCCTAAACACCTGAGCTCGCCGTTCTTCTGCAAGAATTCCCAGTTCCATACCACTGACATTTTTACTTCGAAGAGCATTATTATGTCTTGAGGTCTTTGAACTCTATTATTTGTCTTACAGAAAGCTAAATCAGCCGGGGAATTTCTCTTTAATTCAATCTCATCACAGATAACATTTTGGACAACAAAAGCTTCAATTTTACTGGCAAAATCTTTCAAAATATTTAGAGACCACTTTTCGGTAAAATCTCCTATAAAAGCATTTCTGCTTTGCAACGTTGTTTTTGGCCCCTCATATCCTTTGGGCCAGTAAGCCAGGTATCTAGTATCAGCCGTCTTATAAAACAGTTGGCCACAAGGAGTTAGGCCCAAAGACTTTTTGAAGAAAACTATTGCTGTATCTCTATTCCACAAAGGTCTCATAATATTGTTTTAATGATATCACTTAAAAAGAATTTGGTCACCATTTTTCTTTCGGAGTGCTAATTCCGGCTCAGCCGTCTTTTCAAGAATCGGGAGGCCTGGGGAAAACCCGGCCTCCGCTCGTCTCATATAATATCTCTTGAAATATCATTTTTGTTCATCGGAGACGGAAAGGTAGTTAACTTTTAGTTTTGGGGATATTCATCTTCATGAGATTCAGTTTTCGCCGAATTTACAAAGAAACCGGTTTTTTTCTGAAGGGATTCCAATTCGGCCTGGTTTGCCTCTGTCCAATCTGGCATATAACGATAGCACAAGTCAAAAGAATGTCCCTGTCCAGGCTGGTATTGTTCTGTAGCAATTCCTATGACAGTTTTGAATTCTTTATTCAGGCCCCTGGCAATAAAGCAACGCATACCAAGTTCTGCACGTCTGTATTTTCTATCTATTTCGTGAGGATGTGCGAGTAAAACATATAGTATTCCAGAGGGCGAAGGCATCATTCTGGCTCTCAGTTTATTTTGGGAGGACAAATGAATGAATTCGATAAAAGATTTTCCTAAGATTCTTCGGCTGAATCGGTTTTCCCGTGCCATAATGCGAAGTATTAATTCCCCCTTACCGGGATCGTTAGTGTATTCCAATGTCCCTTTCAAAACATTCTGACTGATGTCACTAATTACGGCGTCCCATGCATAGCTGATTTTGTCTGCTTCCTTTTTCTTTATGTATTCTGGCTTCTTGATAAACGCCTCCCACAGACCGGGCTCAAGGAAGACAGAATCGACCTTTTCTGGAAATTGCCTTCCATAATGGAGATAAAATGCCAATAGGTTTTCTTCGCCAGCTAGAAGAGGCGTTTCTTTCCCAGACATATAAAATCGTTCTTTTGCCGATAGATAATCAATGAAATCTGATATGGTATCAAGTTCCTGAAGAACAATGTGAAATGATATATCATCGAGAACGTGCACGAATCCTTTTCCAAAATCTCCAAAGATTATAGGGACCTTGTCCTTCCCTCCCAAAGCAACCACGATTCGATGGATTACCTGTTCTTTGCCAGCCGGAAGGTTTAATCCCGGACTTCCATCGCATCTAATAACATGCGGCGCAGATTTCAGCCATCTTTCCGCCCCGCAGATTTGCTTGGCCGATTCCTCCACTGCTCGCCGGTTCCAGCGTTTCCAATCGGCCTCGACATCGCCACTTTCAGAAACACGTATTTCTTTTACGCTAAATATGATTATGTCCGGCTCGCAGACAACGAGAATATCACAGAGTTCTTTTCGATTTTTCCCAAGTGGATTTGCGTAACTCCATAGAGACAGAAAAGTCTCTTTGCATACTTTGAAAACGAATTCTTCAGATTTGTTTTTCATGCTATCACTCTTTTTTTGCCAGCAACTAATAATTCCAAATTTTCCCGTAAAAAAGCCAGTCGGGCACCTTATAGTCTTTTAGTAATGGATGCTTCGCCATTATTAACCTAATCAGCCTAATTCCCTTATAAGCGCTTATGATAAGCTCTCTTT
>CAZKEW010000022.1:0-19106 GCA_964551885.1 uncultured Eubacteriales bacterium | reverse complement strand
CCGCAATGGTCGGAAGGGAGCGAATCCCTTGACCAAGCTCGAAAGACAATCACGGGAATAGTATCCCCAACTTCCAGAAACTTGCTTGCTCGGGTCTAATTTAGTATATTCAAAGGCTGTGTATTTGTTGTATTCCTTCTTTCTTTTCCTCGGTTTTCTCTTTTACGCGCCAATCTATTTTTTCCGGATGAAGCTGTGGCGCAGGGAGCGGCTCTATATTCGGGAAAGGCTGGGATTGCGGCTTCCTCCGAGAAGATCGGCCGGCCCCTCGCTTTGGATTCATGCCGTCTCTGTTGGCGAAGTCCTGAGCCTGAGGAACTTGATGGCTCAGGTCAAAAAGCGGCATCCTTCCTGGCAGGTTTACTTCTCGACGCTGACCAATACCGGCTACCGCATCGCTAAGGAGAAACTTCCGGAGGCGGATAGAGTCTTTTTTGTCCCTTTAGATTTTGCCTTTATGGTCAAAAGATTTTTTCGAACCCTGGGTCCGCAGGTTCTCGTTTTGGCCGAATCCGAGTTTTGGCCGAATCTTCTCCGGACGGCCAAAAAAAACTGCCGAGCCGTCATTCTCATCAACGGGCGAATGTCCCTTCGTTCGTTCAAGGCGTATCGCCGCTTGAAGCCTCTGTCCCTCAAAGTGCTTGAAAACATCGACCTTTTCCTGGTCCAAACAAAACAGGATGGAGAGAGGATAGAGGATATAGGCGTTGACCCAGAAAGAATCAAGGTTGCGGGCAACCTCAAAGCTGAAGTGAATTTGCCTTCCCTGGGTCTGGAGGAAATTCAGGCGCTCAAAAAGAATTTCGGCATCCATGAATCAAAAAAAGTCCTTGTCGCCGGCAGCACCCATAAGGGTGAAGACGAGCCTATTCTTAAAGCGTTTTGCGAAGCGAGAAAGGAGAGGGAAGACTTGCTTCTGATAATCGCTCCTCGCCACCCCGAGAGAGCAGGAGAAGCGGAGAAAATTTGCTTAGATCTTGGGTTGAAAGTCGTGAGAAGAACAGCCGTGATTCCTCAAAGGCCTTGGGATGTGTTGATCCTGGACACAATCGGAGAATTAGCGCAATTCTATGCCTTGGCCGACCTAACCTTCGTGGGAGGGAGCCTCATCCCGCATGGCGGCCAGAATTTTATGGAGCCTGCTTTTTATGAGAAGCCTGTCTTTTTAGGACCTCATATGGATAATTTTGCTTTTCTAACTGACGAGTTTCTCCGCTCCGGCGCCGCTCGTATCGTCTCTAATAGAGAAGATTTGGCAGAGGCCTTTCTTATGAAAGACGAGCCATCGATCCAGGAGATGGGAAAGCGGGCCAAAGCTCTGCTCAATTCGCTTCAGGGCGCGACACAGAGGACTTTGCAGGTGATCGAGAATCTTATGTCTGAAGGTCGGACTAAAATATGAGAGGAAGCATCTCAAATTCCGTAATAATCAAGCAGTCTTGTGAGATGGGTCCTGTCACGGCGCGTCCCCGTCCGTCCTCGCTGAAGACCCCCCCACCCGCCACTGACAATTCCGGAGACACTTGCAGGCTTCTATGGCCCCCCTTGATTGATCAAGGGGGGTTGGGGGGATTAATATGACTAAATCAAATTCTTTTAGAGTGTCTCCGTTTATTATTCGCTGCGGGCGTTGCGGGGACTGGCGCCATGCCACCCATCGAAGTCTATAGCCATCACGGAATTTAGGATGCTTACAATATAAGATTAGAATTGGCCATGAAGATAGGAAAAAGTCGGAGCCGCTGGCTGGCCGTTTTAATGGCAGGAACTATGCTCTTTTGCCTTTTGGGCAAAGGTGTAGGCTGCAGTGAAACGGACTTTACCGAGAATAAGCTCAACAGGGATTTCTTCGCCCGATTTGGAGGGGATTTTAAAGGCGTCGTCAGCGCTCCTCTTCATTGGGACAATCGAGATTGGCTGACCTTGGCAGCGATTTCCGGAGCCGGGTTACTCCTTTATTCCTTCGACCAGGATATTAACAACTGGGTTCAGAAACATCGCTCTCCGTTTTCGGAAGATGCCTCTTCAGTTATTGAAAATTTCGGCAATGGAGGCCTTCTTTTAGGGCTTGCGGCCGTCCTTTATGCGGCCGGCGAGATCGACCGCCAGGATAGCTGGCGGAAGACGGCTCTTTTGAGTGTCGAGAGCCTTGCCACCGCCAGCATCTTAGTTTGGGGCATGAAGGTCGTCACCGGAAGAGCTCGGCCTTACACGGGTGAATCAAGCCACGGCTTTCACCCATTCTCTTTGAAATCCGGCTGCTGGTCCTTTCCCTCAGGACACGCGGCCGCTGCCTTCGCCGTCGCCACGACGATAGCGGAACAATCAGACGAAGCGGCCCTGGATGTGCTCGCTTATAGCCTGGCCACTCTCGCCGGACTGTCCAGGATTCAGGATAATAAACACTGGGCTTCGGATGTGCTCATCGGTTCTGCCATAGGCTATTTTGTGGGCAAAAAGATTTCGGACCTGAACCGTCCGGACGCGAAAAAGACCGTGAGCTTTGGTTTCCAGTTCTCCCGCGACCGGCGAGCCTTGACTCTTTCGATTGGGTTTTGAAAAATAGAAGGGGTGCCCCAAAGCCCAGGAAGGATGTTTGAGCATGATGAAAAAAATGGACCGGCGGACTTTTATTAAACAGACAGCCAAGGCTGCAGCAGTGGCAAGTCTCAGCGGCTGCGGTCCTTTCCTTCAGGGATGTCGAGCAGGGAAGGAGTATGACCTCCTCATCAAAGACGGTCTCATCTTCGATGGACAGGGAGGACCTCCCTTCAAGGCGGATATCGCAATATCTAATGATTCGATCGTAACTATCGGAAAAATAAGAAATGGCCTTGGAAAAACGGTCATCAACGCCGAAAACCTGGCTGTTTCGCCTGGGTTCATCGATGTCCACGACCATTCGGATCTCAGCCTAATAGTGAATCCTAAAGCGGAGAGCGTCATCCATCAGGGCATAACGACTCAGGTCAGCGGGAATTGCGGCTCTTCGCCGTTTCCGATCGCAGAGGAGATTTTTGCGGAAGAAAAGGAGAACGCCAAGAAGATCTATGACCTGGACCTCACCTGGAAGGATATGGCCGGCTTCTTTTGCCGGCTCGAAGAGAAGGGAATATCCCTTAACTACGCCACTCTCGTCGGCCATGGTTCTGTGCGGGGGGTTGCGATGGGGTTTAACGACCGCAAGCCCACGCCCGAAGAGCTCGAGCGGATGAAAAGCCTTGTTGAAGAGCACATCCGCGGCGGCGCTTTCGGGCTTTCTTCCGGCCTCGAGTACACTCCCGGAAGCTTTGCCCGGCCGGAAGAAATTGCCGAACTATGCCGCGTCGTCGCTCGATTCAATGGCATTTATGCCACCCACATGAGAGATGAGGATGATAAAATCCTGGAGTCTCTGGATGAATCCATAGGCACAGCAGGGGTTTCCGGTGCGCGTCTGCAGATTGCCCACCTCAAAGTCGGCTATCCCCGGAACTGGTCCAAGGTCGATGCGGCGCTGGCAAAGCTCGATCAAGCCCGGGAGGAAGGCATCGATATTTATTGCGACCGATACCCTTACATCGCCGGCTCCACCGGCCTCAGTATTTATTTTCCGCTTTGGGCCAGGCAGGGGACGACGGAAGAATTCATAAACCGTCTCAAGGATCCATTGTTGGAGGCTAAAATTCGCTCCCATCTGGCCGAGGTGGAAAAAGGGCTCGGCTCCTGGGACAAAATCGTCCTCTCTTCTGTCGTCTCCGAAAAGAATAGGCACTTGCAGGGAAAGAATATCCTGGAAGCGGCTAAAGAGAGCCGGAAAGAACCTTATGACTTTATGAGAGACCTTCTCATTGAAGAGAAGGGGCTGGTGGGCATGATCTCTTTCTACGGGAATGAAGAGGTCCTGAAGAAAATCCTGGCTCATCCGCTCGTCGGCGTCGGCTGTGATGGCTCCGCCGTGGCTCCTTATGGCATTCTCAGCCAGGGAAAGCCGCATCCGCGCAATTACGGAACCTTTCCCCGCGTGCTCGGCCAATACGTGCGGGATGAAAAAATCCTTCCCTTAGAAGAGATGATCAAAAAAATGACCTCGATTCCGGCAAAAAGATTCGGTTTCGAGAGAAGGGGGACCATCACGAGCGGTTTTTATGCCGACCTCGTCGTATTCGACCCGGAAAGGGTCGAGGACAAAGCCACTTGGGTAAATCCCCATCAGTATCCGGTCGGAATAGAGTATGTGATTGTCAACGGCCAGATCGTGATAGAACGTGGGGAACATACCGGCAGGCTTCCAGGTAAGATTCTGAAAAAAAAGGTTTAATAAATTGAGAAAGAGTTATCTCCCGGCTCTCTGTTTTGTCCTGGCTGCGTCTCTGGCCGTCAGCGGCAATGAAATTTTAACGCTGCAGTCACCACTTGGAACCGAGGTCGAATTCGTTTCTTCCTCATTTGAGCCTGGCCAAATTGTCCTTGCCAGACTCAAAGACGCTTCCGGCGTAAAAAAAGTCTCGATTCGCTTCCTTGATAAGACTTATGAATTGGAGCCAGCTGGTGAAAGTGGAGAACCCTTTGCTTTCATCGGTCTCGACCTCGGACTCCAGCCGGGCGCGCATGTTTTTGATATCGCGATCTTCAGAAAGGACGGTCAGACAGAGCTGTTGGAAAAGGAATTTTCTTTTCCGGCCAGGGAATTCCCGGTCAAAAAGCTGTGGGTGAAAGAAAGATATGTCACGCCGCCGCCCGAGGTCCAGGCGCGGATCCAGTGGGAAGGTGAGCTTCTCGAATCCATCTACGGCATCATCACGACGCAGTGGCTGGGCGACGGCAAGTTCATCCTCCCGCATGAGGGGGAAATGGTGCCAAATTTCGGAGAGAGACGATACTACAATAACGTGCCCCGCTCGACTCACTCGGGGGTGGACATTCGAGCTCCTTACAGCTCCCCGGTTGGCGCAGCTAACTCGGGAAAGGTCATCTTGGCCAGAGATTTATATTTTTCCGGCAAGACGGTCATTTTGGACCACGGCCTTGGCCTCTTTACTTATTACTGTCATTTTTCAAGGATCAATGTAAAAAGGGGCGACACGGTGAAAAAAGGGGACATCGTCGGCCTGGTGGGCAGCACAGGACGGTCAACCGGTCCTCATCTCCACTGGGGCGTGAAAATTCAGAATACCCGGGTCGACCCTATTGCCCTCCTAAGCCTTCCGCTTTAGAGCTCCCTCGACCTGTTTTATTTTTTTAGGTAGGTCTCCAGCCAGTCCAGGGCCGTTTTCCACCAGAGCTCGGCGTTCAGAGGCTTTTGCACAAAATGGTCTTCGTCAGGGAAATAGAGGAGCTTGGAGGGAACATTTTGGCGCTGCAGGGAAGTGAAGAACTGCAGCCCCTGGGAGAGCGGAACGCGGAAGTCATTGGCGCCATGGACGACAAGGCAGGGCGTCTTGAAATTTTTAACGTAAGTGCTTGGCGACCATTTAACGTATTGTTCGGGACTTGTCCAGGGCGTGCCTTTGAATTCCCATTCAGGAAACCAAAGCTCCTCGGTTGACCCGTACATGGAGCGCAGGTCAAAAACGCCTGAATGGGAGATGAGGCAGCGGAACCGGTCGGTCTGGCCTTCAATCCAGTCAATCATGTAGCCGCCGTAGGAAGCGCCCGCGGCTCCGAGCCGGTCTTTATCGATAAAGGCATAATGAGAGAGGAGATAATCCAGCCCGCGCATGATATCCTCATAAGGCTTTCCTCCCCAGTCGCCGCTTATCGAGTCCGTAAAGAGCTGGCCATAGCCCGTGCTGCCGTGAAAGTTGATCATGGCCACGACATACCCGGGAGCGGCGAACATCTCGGCGTTCCAACGGAAGTGGAAATTGTCACTCCAGGCGCCCTGTGGTCCGCCGTGAATAAGCATGACAAGCGGATATTTTTTGGCCGGGTCAAAGAAAGGCGGCTTGAGGAAAAAGCCGTGGACTTTGTCCTTGGCCGCCCCTTCGAACCAAAACTCCTCCGCCGCGGGAAGTTCGAGCCTGGCCAGGAGTTCCTGGTTGACATCAGTGAGCTGGGAAATTTTCTTTGCCTCCGAATCGAAAGAGAAAATATCTGCGGGACGATGAATAGCCTGTTTGAGGAAAAAGAGTTTCTTTCCGTCAGGCGAGATGCGCAGGGAGGTGAGATAGTGCCCTTCGAGAATTTTTTCAATTTTCGAGTTAGCCAATGTCAGCCTGAAGACGGCCATTCGCCCTTTTTCCTCGGAGGTGAAATAGAGGGAGGCGCTGTCCGGCACCCAGATAACTTCGCCTAAAGAATAATCGAGGCCTTCGGTTAGATTATTTATCTTTTGTGAATTCCTGTCGTAAAGCATCAGGCAATATTTGTCGGCCTCGAATCCTGGACGGGACATGGCTCTGAAAGCGATGAAGCGGCCGTCAGGCGAATAAAGGGGCTGGTTATCGTTGGCCCGATTGTCGGTTATTTTTTTGACCTCGCTTCCCTTGATGGAAGCAAGGAAAATGTCATTATTTGTGCCCAACCCGAGTTTGAATTCCGGGTCCTCATTTCGGACGAAACAGATTTCCCCGCCATCCGGGGAAAAAGCATAGTCCTGAGAGCCGCCCAGCGCGAGGGGCGGTGTATCATAATCGCCCGGAGTGACATCGACCGCTTTTCCGCCCTCAGCGGGAATGATGAAAAAGTGGCTTCTTGTGCCGTCGCTCCAGGAGTTCCAGTGGCGGAAGAGAAGATGATCATAGATTTGGGCTTTGACCTGGCTTTTCTCCCGCTCCGCGTTTTTTTTCTTATTGCAATCGTCATCAGGACAATCGGGAAAGATCGAAGAGGTAAACCCGAGATGTTTGCCTGTTGGAGACCAGATGACGCCGGATGCTCCTGTGGAGATGCCGGTGAACGGCTGGGCCTCGCCTCCAGCAGGGTCGATCATAAAAATCTGGGGAGTTCCGCTCCTCGTGGAGATAAAGGCTATCTTTTTTCCGTCTGGAGACCAGCGGGGGTTAAAATCTGCTTTGGGGCTTGAGGTCAGTCGGCGGATTTCGCCCCCGCCCGCAGGGACTATCCAAATATCGCTGTTGCCGCGGTTGACATCTTTTTCCATTACAGTGATAACGAATGCGATGAAGTTTCCATCTGGGGAGAGCTGCAGGTCGCTTGCCCGCTTGAGGCTGATGAAGTCATCAAACCTGATCGCTTTGGTCTGCGCAGCTGACTCTGGGTTCGCAAGGATGAGAAATAAGGTAATGACAAAAATCGGCCGCCAATTCTTTTTCATAACTCCTCCTTTCTCAGAGACTTTTTCTTTTAATTTATTCGGCTGAGCCTCGGGCGTCAAGAAGATTCACATCGTGCCCAAATCCGCGTCTTTCGGAGGGGTTCACCCAGAGCCAGTTGACATCATCCCCGGGCGTCCTTATAGTATTATTTCATTTTGAGAAATCTCGATGAAAAGGGATAGCATTGCTGTTAAAAACTTATCGCTTGCCGACGCAATAAGAGAGGCCTACAAGAAAGAGCAAGAGGATGAATCTCTGGAGCCGATCATCTTAGCCGGCTCTTCAGGCCGGGCTTTGGGAAGGCTGCGCGATGGGGATTATGTCATTTTTTATGATATCCGGGGGGAGAGAGAAATCGAGCTGACGCGGAGTCTCACCGCGGATGACTTCCCCCATTTTTCTCGGAAAAAGAACCTCCATCTGAATTTTGTGACCATGATTACCTATGACTCCTCGCTCAACGCCAGAGTTGCCTTTTCCCAGGAAAATAAAATAAAAAACACGGTCACTGAAGTGATTTGCGGGGCCGGGCTCCGTCTGGCGAAAATTTCAGAGTCGGAGAAAGCCGTCCATGTCGGCTATTTTCTTAACGGGAAAAACGACCATGTCTTCCCTGGCGAAGAAAAATTTGTCCTGCCCTCTCCTCAAGGCATCACATCTTATGCTCAAAAGCCGGAGATGAGCGCTGCATCCGTCGCTGAGGAAGTGATAGCTAAAGCCAAAGACCCATCTTATCCTGTCATCATTGCCAACCTTGCCAATGTCGATGTGGTCGGCCACAATGAAGACAAAGCAGCTGTCTTGAAGGCTGTGGAAACGGTGGATTCAGCCCTGGGGAGGATCGTTGAAGAGGGCCGCAGGCAAAGAGTGACTTTGCTCGTGACCTCAGACCACGGCACTGTCGAGGAATGGCTCTATGCCGACGGGACGGTCAATACCGGTCATACCAAGAACCCGGTCCCTTTTATCTTGGCTGATTTTTCTCCAACAAAACGAGAGAAATGGACTTTAAGAAAACAAGGAGAGCTCGCCGATGTAGCACCGACTCTGCTCGCCCTGCTCGACTTGGACAAGCCCGAGGAAATGACCGGCCAGAGTTTAATCCTCGACCCAAGCGCTCGAGAAAAAGCGAGACGGAGAGTCGTGCTCCTGATCTTAGACGGCTGGGGATTGAGGGAGGAGACAAAAGGAAACCTCATCCATGAAGCCCGAACGCCCCATTTTGACAAGCTCTGGTCTGATTTTCCGCATTTACTGCTCGAAGCTTCGGGTGAAGCGGTGGGTCTGCCCTCCCAGGCAGTGGGAAACTCCGAAGCCGGCCATCTCCATCTTGGCGCCGGACGCCGTGTCCTCCTCGACCGGGTGAAGATTGATAAAGCGATCGAGGAAGGCAGTTTTTTCCGTAATCCCGCCTTCTTCTGGGCAATGGAGGGAGCCAAAAGAGAACGAAAAGCCCTTCACCTCATGGGCATTGTCTCTCACTACAGCTCGCATGGGACCATCAGGCATCTTTTCGCGCTCCTCCGCATGGCGAAAGATCAAGCCCTGAAGAAGGTTTATATTCATGCCTTCATCGGCCGGAGAGGGGAGAAGCCGGAAAGCGGGGCAAATTATGTGGAGAAGGTCGAGGAGATGGCAAAAACACTCGGTGTAGGGAAGACTGTAACCGTCCTGGGACGGCACTGGGCCCTCGACAGGGAGGAGAACTGGGATCGCGTAGAAAAAGCTTACCGAGCTCTGGTCTATGGGGAAGGAATAAAGGTTTCAGGCTGATTCAGTTTTTAAGAGGATTGAACTTTTTTGCCCTCTCCCTCGTATTTGAGGTTTGAGGCCTTACAGAAAAAAGAGATGATCGTCGAGCTCAAGGATATTCATTTCAGTTACGGCCGAGTCAAAGCGCTGGATGGGATCACACTGCGTTTGTCCGAGGGCGCGGTCGGGCTGCTCGGTCCCAATGGCGCCGGCAAAAGCACTCTTCTTCGAATTCTTCTCGGGTTCTTGGGCCCTCAGAAAGGGGAAGGCCGGGTCCTCGGCTACGACATTCGGCTGGAGCAGCCACATATCCGACGGTTTGTAGGCTATATGCCTGAAGATGAATGTCTCATTCCGGGGATGGATGCCGTGACCTTCACGGCGCATTTCGGCGAGCTCTCCGGGATGCCCCGCCAAGAAGCTGTGAAAAGAGCTCATGACGTCCTCTTCTATGTCGGGCTGGGAGAGTCACGCTATAGACTCCTCGAGACTTATTCAGCGGGCATGAAGCAGCGCCTCAAGCTGGCCCAAGCCATTGTCCACGACCCCAAGCTCCTCTTTCTTGACGAGCCGACCAGCAACCTGGACCCACAGGGCCGGAAAGAAATTCTCGAACTGATCAAAGATATCTCTTCCAAAAAAGATATCCAAGTTTTGATCTCTTCCCACATCCTTTCCGATATCGAATCTGTCTGTTCGGATGTGGTGATCCTGAACAAAGGGCAGCTGGCCGCCCAGGGAAAGATCAGCGAGCTCAAACAGCTCCACTTCAGGCTTTATGAGGTAAGAATCAAAGGAGAAGGGGAGAGCTTTGTCGAGAGATTGAAGGCGATGGGCTGCAAAGTCGAAGAGACCGAGGACAAGCTGCTGAAAATCTATATGCCGGCCGAGAGGGAAATCATTGAGTTTTTCCAAGTTGCGCAAGAAGAGCAGGTTCAAATCCGTCAGTTTGTCAGAAGCCAAACTTCCCTTGAGGACCTTTTCGCCAAGGCGGTTGGAGTGGATTGATGACGATCAGGGAAAAAGGGTATTTCCACTGGGACGGCGTGCTCAAAGAGAGGAAGCTGCCGTGGTGGCCGATCACCCGGCTCGGCATCAAGCTCGCTTTCAAGAAGAAATATTTCAAGTTCATCTATTTCGGGTCTTTTGTGCCCGCCTTTGTGTTTCTCGTGGGGATCTATGTCTCCGAGAGAATCGAGGATTTCCGTTATATGATCAAGGGCTCGACAAAGATTCTCGAAGTCAACCCGGCTTATTTCAAAACCTATTTCACCGGTGATTTTCTGCTCTTCATGATGGTCATGATCCTCGTGGTCAGCGGGGCCGGCCTCATCTCCGACGACCTCAAATATAATTCTCTTCAGCTCTATTTTTCGAGGCCGCTCGAGAAGAGAGATTACTTGACCGGGAAAGCGGCCGTCATCCTCTTTTTCCTGCTGCTCCTGACTGTCGTTCCCGGGTTTCTTTTCATCATTTTAAAGCTCCTTTTTTCCGGAAATTTTCGATTTATCGCCGCTTACCCCTGGCTGCCTGTGTCCATCATTGTGTTTTCCCTTCTCGTGACTTTCTTTTTCTGCCTTTACACGCTCCTGCTTTCTTCGCTCAGCAAGAACAGAAGGTATGTCTCCATCCTGATCTTCGCCGTTTATCTTTTTTCAGACATTCTTTTTAGCTTCTTCTACGGGAATTTCAGAAAGCCGGCCTTTGCTCTTCTTTCCCTTAAAGCCAACCTTCAGCAGTTAGGCGCTTACATTTTCAAACAAAACCCGGCTTACCCGCTTCCCTGGTATTGGTCATTCCTCATCCTCCTGGGCATTTGTTCGGTGGCTTATTTTGTGTTGAAAAGCAAAGTCAAGGGAGTGGACGTCGTCAAATGAACGCTGTGATCGAGACGAGCAAATTGTCCAAATGGTACGGGAATGTCCTTGGGCTGAGCGACGTCACGCTCCAGATTGAGCCGGGAATCACCGGGCTTCTCGGCCCTAACGGCGCTGGAAAATCGACCTTTCTCAAGCTCCTCACCGGCCAGATCAAGCCCAGCATCGGCCGAGTCGCCATCTTCGGGCAAAGGGTCAAGAATAACTATGCCCTTTTTTCCCGCATCGGTTTCTGTCCCGAGCAGGATTTCTTCTATGAGGAGATGACCGGCTGGGAATTTTTGACCAGCCTTTTGAAGCTGCAGCACTTTTCTGAAGCGGAGGTCAAATCTCGGGCGGAGCAGGCCTTAGAGATTGTTAAGCTGATGGCAGACAAAGACCGGTTGATCAGGGCCTACAGCCGCGGCATGCGTCAGAGGCTCAAATTTGCCCAGGCGATCGCCCACGACCCGGACATCATCATCCTGGATGAGCCTTTAATCGGGATGGACCCGCTGGGAAAGCGCAAGCTCATCCGGCTGATCAAGGATTACAAGGGCGGGGGGAAGACCGTCATCGTCTCGAGCCATGTGCTGCCCGAGATCGAAGCCCTGACCAAGAGCATCATCCTTATCCATCAAGGCAAAATTTTTGCCAAGGGCGATATTCATTATATCCGCGACCTGATCGAGAGCCACCCCCATATGGTTTCGATCAAGTGCGCCGACCCCCGCCGCCTCGCTTCTTTATTCTTAGGAGAGGATTATGTCCTGAAGCTCCACTTTGGCCCGGATCCCAAGGCTCTTCTGGTTGAAACAAATAATAGGGATAGATTTTTCAGCCTGCTTCTCTCGCTCCTTGTCAAGAACAGAATCGAGGTCGAGGAGATCACTTCTCCCGATGATAATCTGCAGGCCGTTTTTGACTATCTTGTAGGCAAGTAGAATGAAGCGCAAACCGCATTATCTCAATTCGCTCTGGCGCGTTTTTTCCGTTTTCTTTTCTCTCGGAAGGAAAGCGCGCCGGACTAAATTTTTCTTCCTTTTGAGCTTTTTGCCAGTGGCTGTGGCTATGATTATCAAGTTCAACCAGGCCTTTTCGGAAGGCCATTCCCTTGATGGTATTTATCTCTTCACCAATATCATCATGCTTTTTTACCTTCAATTAATTATCTTGATCCTGGCTCTTTTTTTCGGAACATCGGTCTGCGCTGAGGAGGTGGAAGGCAAGACGCTTCCTTATCTTCTCACCCGCCCCATCCCTAAATCAGCCATCGTCGTGGGCAAGTATGTCGCTTATACTGTGATCGTCATCGGCATGGTCAGTCTCGGCCTGCTTTTTTCTTTTGCTGTTCTCAACATCGGCCATCTCCTCGATGGCGCGCTCTACCTGACGCTTTTCCGTTATGGGGGGGTATTGATTTTGGGGATCATCGCCTATACCGCTTTTTTTACCTTTTTCGGGAGCTTCCTGCGGAGGTCTATCTTTTTTGGCCTGCTCTTCAGTTTTGGCTGGGAAAACGTAATTCAGTATTTCCCCGGGTCAACCCAGCGATTCGCGATTGTCCACTATCTTAAATCTTTCCTCCCCGCTTCCTCTTCGGGGAGGTTCTCCTTCCTGACCTTCCGGCTGGAGCCGACCAAACCAGCGATCGCCCTTCTCCTGCTTTTCCTGATTACAGCAGGCTTTCTGGCGCTGGCTTGTCTGCTTTTTTCGCTTAAGGAATATATTCTCGAAGACTAATTCTCGTTTTCTGTTTCGCCTTTCTGGACTTTCCTTTTCTGGCTGAGGGTCTGGATAAGTTCTTCCGGAATGTTCGCGTAGACTTTGACGTGATCGGCCGCCGAGCTAATTTCGATCTTGTTCAAGAGCTCACCTACTAAAGGTTCTTTTGAGGCGGCTCCCGCCCCTAAGGCCTTGAACCCATTGAGCGCATCGGCCATCTGCTTGTTTTTCGCCTCATCCGGGCTCATGGCCTTTATTTCGGCCAACACGTTTTTATTCTTGTAATCGAAAGAGATGATGATGGACTTGATGTCGGCAAAAACGCTCAGCATCGGGTTCTGGGAAGTCCCCTGTTGCATGACTTCGGGCGGGATAACCAAGCCTCCCCAGACCATGGCCGTTGTGTTCATGCCCTTCAGCAGGGCCGGAAGCGCTTCGTTCTTCCAAATATTGTCGGCTTTCTTTTGGTAGATATCGATGACTTTCTTGACCGCATAATCGGCGCCGAGGATGATGTTCGAATCATCCAGGAACGTGCCGCTGACCGGTTTTTTCTCATCGGTTTGAGCCGCTTGGTAGATGGTGAACCCGTTATACTCGGTCTTGGCGAGCTCGCCGCGCTCCTTCTGAATTTTGGCCAGAAGCAGGTCTTTGTTGTATTTCAGGTTGACCAGAGCCACGCCGTCTTGGGCCTTCTGGCTGAAGTCGCCCATCATGGCGCCGACAAAGAAATAGACATCTTTCTGCGGGTCGATGCCCGTCTCTTGGACGAAAGCCTGGTATTGCTGATAATTCTCGTTTTCCTTAATCGTTTTGTCGGCCGCTTCGGTCTGCATGATGCGGTTGACATCGACGACGATCACCCCATTCGCTTCTTTGGGGAGAAGGGAAAGCATGTCCTCTGCTTTAGCCGAGCCGGCTTTGGGAGCAGCGGGCTTTTTCGAGCAGGACATAAACGAGAAAAAAGCAAAAAAAAGGACGAGGCCAATAGCCGCAAATTTTTTCATCTTGTTTCCTCCTTCCATATTGTACGAGAAACACACATACCGGTTTTTTGACTATACCAGAAAGCGAAGACAGGGGCAATCATTTTTCTGTTTTAGAAAGCATTTCTATTTCCCTGATTGTTCTTTTAGCTTGGTCAAGGGATTCGCTCCCTTCACCACGCTCTCTTGCGACATCGAAGGGTTCCATGATCATAACGGAAACGGAAATGCTTCCTCTGTTTTAGGATAGCATTCTTGCCAGGGCGTGCGGGTTAGTGAGTGAACATGTAGCGGATGCCGATAGCTCCGTAGAGCTCGAGCTCCGAGAAGTTGAAGGAGGGGACAACTTCAATGAAGATATTCAAGGGGGATTTTTTAGTGAAAAAATCTATCCCCAGGGGAACACGGAACCAGGCATTATCATGATCCCGGAAGATGATTTTCCCTCCCACGCCGAGATAAAAGGAAAACTCCACGTTTTGATCACTGGCAATGCGGGCGCCATAAAAAAGATAATCGGCGTGGATATGAAGCTGATGTCCTTCCAGCGCTGACCACCCGATCGCTCCATCGATGGCTCCGGGCTTTTTCAACCAAGCCTTGGCCGTCAACCCGGAAGGGTCGAAAAGGATAAGCCCTAATCCGTACTTGGTCGTCTGGCCAAAGGAGGCGCCGGCCAAAAAGAAAAGGATGGCCAAGGCAGCGATTGACATTTTTTTTATCATGACGGTCTCCTTTTCCAAGAGAATTCCTGAGCGCTCTTTTATTTTGTCTGTTATTTTAACGCAAAAGGGATTGTCAAGGAAGTTGATTTCTTTGCGGAATGGAAGTAATGTTTAGGGAGGTAGAAGAAATTGCTTAGGACGCCGTTTCAAGAGCTTGTCAGGAACCGCTGGAGCGTTCGTCGGTATTTAGAGAAACCCGTGGAGAGGAAAAAAGTCTTGGCCTGTCTCGAGGCGGCCCGTTTGGCTCCCTCGGCACAGAATGTCCAGCCCTGGCGCTTTCTCATCATCGATGATCCCGTGATAAAAGCCGAGTTTGCGGCTGAGGCTTTCTCGGGCATTTATTCATTCTCCAGGTTTGCCGCCAAAGCCCCGGTTCTCATCGTCATCCTGGCCCGGCTGGATATCATCGCCAACAGGCTCGGCCGGCAGATCCAGGATGTCTCCTTTTACCTCATCGATATCGGGATTGCGGGTGAGCATATCGCCCTTCAGGCAGAGGAGCTCGGCCTCGGCACCTGCTGGATCGGCTGGTTTAACGTTAGAAGGACGAGGAAGTATTTCAAGATTCCGCGGAAATATAAAATTGTCTGCCTTATGGCCGTGGGTCACTTTGAGAAAAAACCTCCGCGGGAGAAAAAGAGAAAATCGCTCGAAGAGATCGCCTGGTTTAACCGGGTTGGCGAATAAAGAATTCAGCCCGGGGACGTATCCCTGTCTTATCCCATGACATCTGTCCTCTTTATAAGACAAGTTTTTTGCCTTTTTGACCGACTTCTCCTGATGATATGGCAGAAGATTATTGGCAGTCTGGCACAAAATTTGCTAATAGCAAGGATAGAACTTATAATGAGGGCACATCATATCGTCCTAAATTCGGAGTGCGGCTTTGAAAAAAAGGGATATGGTTTCCCAGCAAATATACGGTCAGGGAAATGTCCATCGACCGCCGGGGGAGGAGGATCAAGAGGTCAGAAACAACGGCGGATATCGGAGAGCCGGAATTGGAGGAGGGAGAATATTCTCTGGTGCTGACTTTGAAAGAGTTTCGCACGGCCTCGACTGCCAAGGCCAGCCGGCCCTTGTTTGTCAAAGGAGAGGAGTGGTATTTTAGAGAAGATGCTGTGGTTTGTATTCTGAGAAAACGGAACCGAGTCGGGTTGAAAAAAATACGCTAATTTGATAGAATCTATATGAATAGTAAGATTAAGGCCTGGTTTGATTCAAGTGAAAGCCACGATGAAGGATCGAGGAGAGAGACGATGAAAAACATGAGAAGATGGAAAGCCCTGACTTTCCTTTTTATCTTGGGCTTAGGTTTAGCTCTCTTGAATTCCGGTCTTTATGGCCAATACTTCGGCCGCAATAAAGTCCAGTATCAGCGCTTCAATTTTAAGATTATCAAGACCAAGCATTTTGATGTCTATTATTATCCAGAGTTCAAAGATGTCGCCGTAGAATCCGCTCGAATGGCCGAGCGCTGGTATGCCCGGCTTTCGCGCATCCTTAACCACGATCTTAGAGGCCGCCAGCCTCTGATTCTCTATTCGAGCAGCCCCGAATTCCAGCAGACAACGGCCATACCTGATATTCTTGGCGAAGGGACGGGAGGAGTGACCGAGTCCCTCAAGCGAAGGATCATCCTGCCGGTAGGATCTTCCTTGAATGAAACCGACCATGTCATCGGACACGAGCTCGTCCACGCTTTTCAGTACGATATCCTGAATGCAGTCGGACCTAGCGGAAGCGCGGCTGCCGGAGTTCAGCGCATTCCCCTCTGGTTCATCGAGGGTTTGGCCGAGTATCTCTCCATCGGCTCGGTGGACCCGAATACGTCGATGTGGATGCGGGACGCGTCCCAGAGGAAATTCCTTCCCCAAATCAAGAAAATGGATAATTACTACAAATATTTTCCCTACCGTTACGGACAGGCCCTTTGGGCTTACATCACCGGCCGCTGGGGGGACGAAATGGTTGCCCGGTTGATGAAAGGCGTAGGAAGAGTCGGGGATTTAGAGGCCGCGACGACAAGAGTCCTTGGCGTTACCCCTGAGGTTCTATCCAAGGATTGGCACCAAGCCTACAAGACAGCTTATGAGCCCCTTCTCAAAGAGACCCAACTGACTGACCCCTCGAGCAAGGTCCTGTTTAAAGGGACGGAAGAGAATAGATACAACGTTTCACCCTCTCTCAGCCCGGACGGTAAATACATCATGTTTCTCTCGACCAGGGACCTTTTTTCCATTGATCTTTACTTAGCCGATGCTCAGACAGGAAAAATTATGAAGAAAATTACCCAGACCGCCGTCGACCCGGAATTTGAAAGCATCCAGTTCATTCGGTCTGCCGGCACCTGGGATTTTCAGGGAAAACGGTTTGTTTTTGGCGCCATCAGCAAGGGCCGGCCCATTCTCACTATTCTAAGCAACGAAAAGGTCCTCGAAGAGATCCCGTTTAAGAACTTGAACGAAATATTTAGCCCCACCTGGTCTCCCGATGGAAGATATATCGCTTTCACCGCGTTGGCCGGTGGCAAGACAGACCTCTACATTTATGACCTGGGCTCGCAAAGCCTGAGGCAGCTCACGGATGACCTCTTCGCCGACCTTCAGCCGGCTTGGTCACCGGACGGACATTCTATTGCTTTTGTGACCGACCGGTTCGGGACAGACCTTTCTCTTTTAAGCTTTGGCGATTATGAGCTGGCGCTCATCGACCCAGATTCGGGGAAAATCCAGAGACTCCAAGGCTTCATTGCGGCAAAGAACGTTAACCCTCAGTGGTCTCCAGATTCCCAGAGCATCTACTTCCTCTCCGACCCGAGCGGAAAGACGGATATCTACCGGCTTGACTTGAGCTCAAAGAAAATCTTTCAGGTGACGAATCTTTATACGGGGGTGAGCGGCATCACAGACTTGAGCCCGGCCATTTCTGTAGCTCAAAAAACCGGGCGACTTGCTTATTCCGGGTATGATGCGAGCCAGTTTACTATTTTCTCCATCGATCAGCCTGAGGCCCTCCAAGGGAATGCCACCCTGGCCCAGTTCGGAGGCAAGCTTCTTTCCGTCCTTCCGCCGCGGGACCAGCCGAGCGGACCTCTCCTCGGGCTCTTGAAGAATCCCCTGTTCGGATTGCCCGAGCAGACCCAATTCCCCGAGGGCTCTTACAAACCGAAACTGAGCCTCGATTATATCAGTTCTCCTTCGGTTGCCGTGGGTGTCGACCGATTCGGCACCTACACGGGCGGCGGAGTCACTCTCTTTTGGACAGACATGCTGGGCTACCATACCCTGGCCACGATGGTGCAGGCCTCCAGTCGGTTGAAAGATGCAGCCGCCCTGGTCGGCTATCAGAATACGGAACACCGCTTGAACTGGGGCGGCGTGGTCCAGCGCATGCCTTATGTGTACGGAGGATACTCGGCAGGAACCGGGTATGTTTATGGAGAGCCCGCTTATATCGAGCAAGAGGAGCTTTACTGGCAGATCAACTATCAGATCGCAGGGTTTGTTGCCTATCCTTTCAATCAGGTTCGCCGGTTGGAGTTCAGCACCGGGTTCAGCTATATCGATTTTGACCATGAGGTCATCACTCAAGCCTTTTCTCTAATCGATAATACCCAGCTCCTCCGTGATATCCAGAAGCTTCCCTCCGCTGACAGCATCTACTTCTACAATGCTAGCCTGGCCCTTGTCTATGACAGCTCTCTTTTCGGCGCGACGGGTCCAATCATCGGCCAGAGTTACATCATGGAGTTTGCCCCGACGATCGGCAATATCTACTATCATTCGGTGCTGGCCGATTACAGGCGTTACCTCATGCCCAAGAAGCCGTTCACCCTCGCTTTTCGCGTTCTTCATTATGGCCGCTATGGAAGGGATGCGGAGGATGACCGCCTCTGGCCTCTCTATATCGGATACGAAAGCCTCGTGCGCGGCTACGACTACTATAGTTTTGGCGCGGATGAATATATCAATGGACAGGGGTTCGATCAAACGCGGCTCTATGGCAGCAAGATGCTGGTTGCCAATGCCGAACTCCGTTTTCCGCTTTTCGGAGTGCTGGGGATCGGGAAAGGTTATTATGGAGTATTCCCGGTTGATTTCGTGGCTTTCTATGACTGGGGTGCAGCCTGGTGGGATGAAAGATATCCTATCAAGTTTAAAAATGCCATCCGCAATCCCCTTTCCAGCGCAGGAGTCGGGCTGAGGGTGAATGTTTTCGGGTTCCTGGTCCTGGGTGTTAACTATGTCAAGCCTTTTGACCGGCCGGGCAAAGGCTGGTATTTCCAGTTCAGCTTCTACCCGGGATTCTGACGAATCCAGGAAGACCTGAAGCGGGCGAATTCAACTCGGCAAAAGAAGTCAGGGCTTGTCGGAGCGGATTATTTTGTGAAGTGGAGGCACATACCTTCAGAAAATATCTATAAAAGAGCCGAGACCGCGGCTCAGAGCTTTTTCGTAAACGAGCGAAGCGGCCGCAGCGTCCTCGACGCCGAGTCCTGTCAGGTCTGCCACAGTAATCTCCCGATCGTTTGTCCGTCCTGCTTTTTGGCCCAGGATAAGCTCGCCTAATTCACCCGTGATATTTTCTTCGGTAATGGCATTTTCTTCGAACCCGTGATGGACCTCTCCAAGCCTGGCACACTGAATCAGGGAATCGCAATAGATCAGGTCGGCCCTCTGCAGCACCTCAACTTTGAGCTCTTGCTTTTCTGGGCCATCGCTACCCACTGCCGTAATATGAACGCCCTCGCTAAGCCACGCAGCGCTAACAAAAGGGGAGCGGCTGGGAGTTACTGTAAGC
>CAZKEW010000021.1:0-19354 GCA_964551885.1 uncultured Eubacteriales bacterium | reverse complement strand
ATAATTCCTGAATGTATCTTAAATCAGTTCCTCCTTCCAGTAGATGTGTGGCAAAGCTGTGTCTCAAGGTATGTACCGTAATCTCCTTTTTTATCCCGGCCTTTTGACAGGCATGTTCCAGTATTTTCTGCTGATGAAAGGATTTTTGCAACTTCTTCCTGACTTAGAACTACTGGGAGCTTTTTGTCCTTTCGAGGTCTTTTGACTTCGTATACGAATTTCTTTTTAAGCGCTGTATTTTCTTGAGACAGGCTGCTGACATCGTTAAAGAAACATATCATACGAAAAAAACCATTGTCAATTTTTTTAGGAAAATAGAGACAATGTGACAAAAACAGTGAAACATTCAGCAAAGGAATAGACTTCGCCACACCTCTCGACCAAGAGCAACCGCGAGGCTCTCAAAGGGCACACCAGGGGGTCGACCTTGCAGACCTTGCGGCGAATCTCCGCCCAGCCCCGGCGAGGGTTCTTCCGCCACTCCTCCTCAACGATCACCAGCTTGTGGACTAAAGGCTCTGACTTGCGCCCCTTGCCCCGATGAGCATTGGCGTCATAGTAGCCGGACCATGACCTGGCCTGCCGGAGGATGACGAGTGCCCTGGACGAATACGTCATCCTGGGAATAAGCACGACCATCCCCTTCCTGAAAGACGTCATCAGCCATCCGAGATTCAGCGCAGGGGAGACGACGACAGGGTTCATCAAAGCCTATTTTGAGGGCTGGAAGGAGTCGGGGGCTGCGGACGAAGCCTTGAGGCTGGCCTTGGCCGCTCCCTTCAGGTTTATCTAGCCAGGGATAACGAGGATACCCACGTTTTCGTCGACGGCCGCCGGGTTGTGGTCCGGAAGCCTTCCGATGAAGCGAAAAGCTTCAGGCCCGGTGAGGACGCGGCCCACAAGGGGCTGCCTGTGGTGACGGCGCCGATGCCGCGCAAGGTCATTAAGGTCAATGTCGCGGAAAAGGAAGAAGTCAGGAAGAACTAGACCCTGGCCATCGTCGAAGCCATGAAGATGGAGAATGGAAGAGAGAAAAAATCCAAGAAATAATACTGCATCCTCCGCCGATGCCAAGAAGCAATCTCCCGTGCCTTAAAAATTCATTATTCTCTGAACTTGAAAAAATCGAAGAGAATTGCTAAAAATAACTCTTAAAAACAGGCCATGATCATCCTCCACTCCTCCTGGCTGTGCCGAACACTTCACCTATGGGCAGAACGGAAAATCGAAGAAGGCACTATTCCATCTAAGCGACTGGCAGGACGCAGGCCGGTCATTCCGGCCTCGCCATTCGATGCCGACGTCGAAGGCCTCGGACACGCCTTGGCGGCTCTGCCGATCGCTCTCGATTTAGACACGGAGAGAGCTCGCAAACGCATAGCCTGGCTTCCGACCCTCAACGGCGCGCCGGTTGCCTCGAGCCCGCTGATCGCAGAACCTCCTGAGCTAGCGAAGGCCTCGACCATTGCCCCCTGGCGCGTGACGACTTTACCCTTGGCCTGGCTGGCGGCCAGGGATCTCATGTGTGCCTGCCTGGGCCGCGAACTGCTGGCGCCGGGGATTCTCGCCGGAACAGACCTAACCTGGTGGGCGCACGTGTTTCGCCTGGCGGCGCTACTCGCCGGCCAGGGCTCTTTTCTCCCTGGAATAAGAGCGTCAGGAAAATCCTTCATTGCCCGATGGGAGCCGGTCCTGGACGCTTCGGCTCAAAAAGCCATGGATGATCTTTCCCATTCCATGCCCGGCGCGGCCCGCTGTTTGAGCCATAAGGCGACTGAACCGCCCGGCTCGGCGCCGATGAACCTGGCCCGGGGTTTTCTATCCTGGTCGATAGACAAGCTGGCGAGAGAGGCGGGAGCGCCTCTCGAGGAATGGAAATTGCCTCGCCGCCGTAAAACAAAACCCCACCATGAGAGCCTTCACGACGCCTGGCTGGCAGCGCTTGTTGCCGAAAGTGGGATTATCGAATGGCAGGACCGGCAGCAACTCCAAGGTTTCACTGGCCAGCTTGGCAATTGGCGCCGGCCCCTGGACCTAACGGCTCAGGCCAGGGTCCGTCTCTGTTTTCGCCTGGAAGAACCCCAGGATATCGCGGAAACGCCGAATGGCAACGCAAGCGTTGTGCGTGGTGCCAAATGGCGTGTGCGTTACCTTCTCCAGCCGTACTCGGACCGTAGCCTTCTTATTGATGTGCGCAAAATCTGGAATCCGCTCAGTCCTGAGGCGTCCGTCCTTAAAAAAATGGCCGGGGATGAAAGAGCTACAAATAACCCAGACCTCTCCTCCCGAGCAAAGAGAAGATCGTGAAAAATGGAATTCGGGAACTGTGCCCCGGGATCAATGTTTCTTGATAAAAGCGGCGATGTCGGCGATGACATATTCGGCCACGCTGCCGTGAACGAGCATGTACTCGTTGGGTGTGGAAATCCCTTGACCTTCTGAAAAAAGGTGGTTGAGCTTGGGGTAGAGCTTGAACTCGACAGTGGGACGATGACCTAGGGTCTTCTTCCAGTTCTCGAAATCTTCGGTCGTCACCTGATAGTCCCGGCTTCCCTGAAGAACAAGCATCGGCTTTTCGACTTCGAGGGCGTTTTCCGGCGGATCATATCCCCTGAGGTCGAGCCAGTAGGAAGGCGGAGCGTTCATCAGTTTCTCAACGGACCCTAGGTCTGTCTCCTTGAGGGCTCTGATTCTGGCGATTTCCGCCTTGATGTCCTCAAGCTGCTTTTTGTCTTCCTCAGAGAGCTGGCCGTCGAGGCCGAATAGATACGTCATCTGCTGGAGATAGGTTTCATCGAGAGGCCGGGTCAGGCCGGCCATGATGATGAATCCCGCCACATCCAGGCTTTGGCCGGTGAGGGCGATCCGGGGCATGAGCATTCCGCCTAGGCTGTGGCCGAGCACATAGATCTTTTTTGCGTCTATCTCCTGTGTCTTTTGAAGCAATTTGACGGCCTCCAGGGCGTCATCGATGGATTCCTCCTTGACCGTAAATGACGAAGCGATGCTTCTTTCGGCTACGATCTTGGGGCCATAAACCAACGTCCTCTTGTCGTAGCGGATCACGGCGATCCCCTGAGCGGCCAGACCCCATGCGATGTCCCGGAAAGGCTTGTTCGGGCCGAGCGTCTCGTCCCGGTCGTTGGGACCCGAGCCGTGAACCAGGACGACGGCCGGAAAGGGGCCTTCCCCGCGCGGAACCGCCAGCGTCCCGGGGAGCTGCCATTCGCCGCTCCCCACGATGACCTCCCTCTCTTCGAACTTGGCCGGGTCGGCATATTTCGGCGCCTCGTACTTGGCCGGCGGCAGAGACGGGACAAACTGAAAACCGGCGATTTTCCCCGCATTATCGAAGACCACCCGGGCATCGAGTGTGACTTTCTCAAATTCGCAGGTTACGTACACCGCGTCATATTGGCCGATCTTGTCCCGGCGCTCTGCAGTCTGACGCTTAAACCCTCCCAGCCGGTCCGGAACCTGCTTCCAGAATTCGGCCAGCTTGTCCGGCCCCGAGACCTCCATCATCGTCGCGTCGAAGTCCGCGGCGGCGGCCTGGAAATCGCCGCGGTTCAGGGCCTCTAGAAAGGCGCGGGCCTTGACGATGAGCGCGTCCCCGGCGGCAGGCTTCTCTTGTTGAGAGAATAAAAAAGAGACGGCGAGGAAAACTGAGAGGATGGGCACTTTGAGATTCTGTTTCATGGTGGACTCCGTGAGATTGAGTTTACAATTGTGGATTGATTTATTCAAGAACCCGAGATAGGCGTCTTTTCCATATTGAAATCCCATGATTGAGAATATCCGCTGTGATGCGGCGTCCATTATGGTGAATAAAAGCAGCGTTTAAACGGTCGGCTCTTGACTAAGAAAAGAAAATAATGTACATTAATGTACAGAAAATTGACCCTATTGTAGGTCCTCGCATGAGACAGGTATCATTCACAGAATTCCGCCGGAATGCGGCGGAATTCTTCCACGCCGTCGAGCGGGGGGAGAAAATTCTGGTCATGAGGCACGGAAAGCCCATCGCCGAGATCATCCCCGCCCTGAACGCAAATTCGACTATATCTTGGAAGCGACCGGGACTCAGACTTCGGAGGGAAGGCGCATCGCTCAGCCGCGAGATTCTGAAAGAGAGGAAACGGTCCCGGCCATGAGGGTGTTCCTCGATTCCTCAAGCCTGGCCAAAAGGTATATAGAAGAACGCGGAAGCGATAAGGTCGAGAAAGTCTTGGCCGAAGCGACGGAAGCGGCGGTCAGTCTAATCGCGCCTCCCGAGCTTGTCTCCGCCCTCAACCGGCTCCGGAGACAAGCCATCATCTCAACCGCCCAATACGACCAGGCCAAGAAGGCGCTTTTCGAAGACATCGAGGACATGTCGATCTGCGATATCACGGTCCGTGTTGTCGAAAGGGCCATCGGGTTACTCGAAACCCATCCCCTCCGGACCCTGGACGCCCTGCAGGTGGCTTGCGCTCTTGAATGGCGGGCGGAGCTCTTTGCGTCCTCAGACCGCCGCCAGGTTACAGCGGCGAAGGAGTCGGGACTCCGTGTCATGACGATTTGACGTCTTCCTCCCTCTCGCCTGAATGTGGGAGTACCTGAATGCGTTTGGGCACCTGTGCGGCTCGCTCTATCTCGTCATCGAAACCACCTCTATCCGTCCAATCTCTCCAGAGGTTGTTGCCTTCAGGACATTTCTTAATAGCTTGCGTACTGTGTTATACGGAAGATCGTAATTGCTGCCCATATCGTAGGGTACCAGGCAGAGCCGCTTCACGGTGTTAACGAACAGAAGCATATTGTGCCTGTCATATACAAGAATATGAGTTGGTATTCTTTTTTGACTATCTACAAGCGAGAATGTAAGTCCAAACAAGCTTTGGGTCTCACGTTGAGAAGAACTCGCTCCTCCTCCCCGGCAGATTGCTTTCTGTGACGGCATCACAAAATATTGCTGGTAGCTATTCCGTCCGTCCCACCAGCACAGAGGTCGGGGCATTGCATAGAGTCGCTCCCTGCGCACTTCAATCCTTGGCGTGGTGATTTTGCTGGTGCTGAGCTTCTTCCTCCACGAGCGGGGATAGATCTCCTTGTATTGCTCGCGAAGGATCCGCCGTGCCGCGGGATAGTATTCGCGCATCAGGACCTTGAGGTACTCGGTCTCAGGGTCCTTATGGTCCTTCAAATACTCCGCCATGCGCTCATTGAGCTCCCGGTCGAAGTTCCTGAAAACAACCTCGTCAATTTCGGAGATGATTTTCTCCCTTGTGATCTTCACAAACCGCTTGTCATTCCTATGTGTATCATCGAGCAGCTCTTCAAAGACGATGATCGAGAGCGGCCCGATGCGGCATTCCGTTAATTCCCGCGCAATATCGTCGTGCCTGCGGTTCGAAGGAAACGGATTGCCAAGTCGATATTCACTCAGACTGTTCAGAGTTTCTTGTAAGTCTTCGGGGATTTTTTTGAAATCCTTGCGTTTGTAGTGAATAAGAAATTCCTTTTCGGCTGAGTTGGCCGAGTGACCATCTTTGTGCCCATTGGCCCATCCAATCATCGTTGGGAATTGTAAATCATGGCTCAAAAAGATGTCAAGGACGGCCTGAGGGCGCGGGGAAGTGTTCCTGAAGCCGTTCGAGACGCCGGAAGCGCCGCTAATCACCCAGACCTCTTCTTCGGGGGAAGGAGAAGATTCGGCAAGCCGTCTGGGATAGATTTGTGACCATTTTTTTATAAACGGCCGCATACATTTTTTCGAAATGAAAGTAGGGCGCTACATCTTGAGAGGTAAGATAGGCATCGACAGTTTCCTCGGTGCCGTAAAGGCCGAGACAAACAGAGATGTCAAATTCTCCGGTCTCGTGTTAGAATAAAATTGCTGAGCTTGAGGTTTTGATGGAGCAGAAATTCCGATATCTCGACCATACGTCCGATGCCAAGTTCCAGGCCTTTGGCCGCACTATGGAGGAAGCCTTTGCCAATGCCGCCCTGGCAACCGCGTCCTTAATGTGGGATGTGGAGACCATTGCCAGGAAAGTCCGGCATCCCTTAAGCATCCAGGGCAAAGATCTCGAGCAGTTGCTTTTGCATTTTTTGGAAGAGATTATATATCTGTTCGACACAAAGACGTTTCTTCTCGCCTCGACCGAAGAAGTTAAGATCGAAAAAAACACTAACAGCTATAGGCTTGAGGCTGTCTTTCTGGGCGATGATAACCGCAACAAATACAACATCTACGGCGAAGTCAAAGCCATCACTTACAGCGAAATGAAAATAGAAAAAAATGACCGCATCACCCTTCAGGTGGTGGTGGATATTTGAGGTGTGAAATGGAGCTCCGGAAAATAAATGATTTTGTCTGGGAGATTCCCAAGCAGGGAGATATGAAAGTCCCTGCCCTCATCTATGCTTCAGCAAAGCTCTTGGAGAGTGTCAAGCGTGACCTCACCTTGCAGCAGGCCAGGAATGTCGCCTGCCTGCCCGGGATCCAGAGAATGTCCTACGTCATGCCCGATGCTCATCAGGGCTACGGGTTTCCGATCGGAGGCGTGGCGGCCTTTGATATGGATTCGGGGATCATTTCGCCGGGCGGGGTCGGGTACGATATCAACTGCGGGGTGAGACTCCTGCGGACAGATTATATGGAAAAAGACATCTCCGCCAAGCGGAAGGAGCTTCTGGCTGAAATCTTCAAAGAAGTGCCTGCGGGCGTGGGCAAGGGAGGCATCACCAAACTCAGCCGGAGCGGGCTCAAGGATATTTTGGCCAAAGGCGCGGAGTGGGCGGTGGAGAAAGGGTTCGGCACTAAGGACGACTTGCTGATGACCGAAGAGTACGGCCGGATGAAGGACGCCGACCCCGGTTTCATCTCCGAGCGGGCTATAGAAAGGGGCATCCCCCAGCTCGGGACCTTGGGCGCGGGAAATCATTTTCTCGAGATCCAGAAAGTCTCGCAAATTTACGATAAGGATATCGCTCAGGTCTTCGGGATTCAGACAGAAGGACAGGTCTTGGTGATGATCCACTGCGGAAGCCGCGGTCTGGGACATCAGGTGGCTTCTGATTACATCGAGTCGATGGAAAACAGGTTCGGGACAAAAGGTCTGCCCGACCGGGAATTGATCAACGCCCCTATCCGTTCTCCTTTAGGCCAGCAGTATTACAAGTCCATGTGCGCGGCAGTGAACTATGCCTTTGCCAACCGCCAGATGATCGCCCACTGGGTGCGGGATGTCTTTGCCAAGGTCATGGGAAGCTCCAAAGGAATGAGGCAGGTCTATGACGTCTGCCATAATGTGGCCAAACTCGAGAAGCATATGATCGACGGCGAAATGCGCGAAGTCTGCATCCACCGGAAGGGAGCGACGCGGAGTTTCGGACCCGGCCGGTCGGAGATTCCAGAGGTTTACAGGTCTTCGGGCCAGCCGGTCATCATCCCCGGAAGCATGGGGACGGCTTCCTATCTTCTGGTTGGGACCAAAGAAGCCGAGGACTTAAGCTTCAGCTCAACAGCTCACGGCGCTGGCCGGGTCATGTCCAGGCATGAGGCTCTCCGCCGTTTCCGCGGCGAGCAGATCCGCGATGAACTCCAGAAGAAAGGGATTGAACTCCAATCGACAAGCTGGAAAGGAGTCGCGGAAGAAGCTTCAGGCGCCTACAAGGACGTGGACGAAGTCGTAAGAGTCTCTCATGAGGTGGGAATCGGCAGGATGGTAGCCCGAGTCGTTCCTGTCGGTGTAATGAAGGGCTAAGGCTAAGTGATCACTTTGTCGATATCTTTCTCGGCGTAATCCTCGAATTCGAGCGCCAGTGTATATTCACTCTGGAGCATGAGGAAGTGGCTTCTTTCCACTTTGCTTAAGTATTCCAAGATTTTCTTTTTCGGAAGCCTGACTCTCTTGGCCAAGGAGGCATAGAAACTCTGGGCGGATTTTTCAGCTGCCATAGCCTGATAGAGAATTTGAGCCAGGCTTGAGGAAGGTTTAACCTGGACGGAGGGAAGAAGACGCTCGTCAACGCAGTCGGGAACCTTGAGCTTTTCCCCGTGGTAGAGAGAATCGAAAAAATTTTCCAGCACGTCCTTGTGCTTTTTTTCTTCGAAGGCCAATATCTGAAATTTCTCTTTAAGCAAAGGATTTTTCACGCGCTTAGAAAGCTTGGTGTAGATTCTGTTGGAATCGATCTCTGCCCGCACGGCGTAGCCAAGGAGTTTTTTGAGGGGCTCTCGAGCAATACTGACCATCTTTTTCTCCTTTCAGACCGTAAAAGATACAACAACGAGGATGTTCTTGCAAACAGAAAATTTCATCCCAAAATTGCCGATAGAATTATGTTGGATTTCATTTTATTCTGCCCTTCATTCTCTTCCTGAGCTGGGCCAAACCGAGCGAGTTGAGAATGTCTTTTTTCTCTAGCCAGGCTCGTCTGGCGATCCCAACTCCGAACCGCATCATTTGAAGTCCGGCGGCGTAATGCGTGTCTGTGCCGAGCGCGACCTTGATGCCCTGGTCCTTGGCTTTCTTAAGATAGAATTCATTGAGGTCCAGGCGGTCATAAAATGAATTTAGCTCCAGGACCTTGCCCAATCGGTGCGCTCCTACGAGCACCGCTTCGAGGTCAACATCATAACCTTCCCGGCCAGAGATCAGCCGGCCTGAGGGATGCCCGATGATGTCAACATGCGGATTTTCCATAGCTTTAAGAATTCTCACGGTAACGTTTTTCTTGAAGCCGGAGTGGACGGATGCTACAACGACATCCAATTTTTCGAGGAGCTTATCGGGAAAATCAAGCTGGCCGTCAGCGAGAATATCCACCTCGGTTCCGGCGAGCAGTTTAATGCCTTTCAGGCGGCGGTTGATGGCTTCGATTTCTTTCGTCTGCTGGAAGAGGCGCTCAGGGGTCAGACCGCGGGCGTACCGGGCAGATTGAGAATGATCGCAGATAGCGATGTATGCGTATTTCTGGCGCCGGGCCAAATCAGCAAGATCTTTGAGAGGGATGTCTCCATCGCTCCAGTCAGAATGGACATGAAGGTCGCCTTTGATGTCGGTATCTTCAACCACATGAGGGAGCTTCCCCTCCAGGGCGAGTTCGATTTCCCCCCGGTCTTCCCGAAGTTCCGGCGGGATGTAGGGCAGGCCCAAGGCGGCGTAGACCTCATCTTCGTCGTGACCGGCGATTTTCTTTTTGCCGCGAAACACGCCATATTCAGAGATCTTAAGGTCCTTGGTCCGGGCCATGCCGCGGAGCTTGATATTGTGGGCCTTGGAGCCAGTAAAATACTGGAGGGCGGCGCCGTACTCCGATTCATCGACAATCCGAAGGTCCACCTGCTGTTCTCCAGTCTCGGTGGAGATCATGACCGAGCCTTTGGTCACGCCTTCTGCCAGGACGCGGCTGATCTTGGGGAAGCGGGTGAAATACCGGATGACCGCAGCCCCGTCCTTGCCGCTTGCCAGGATGTCGATGTCTCCGACTGTTTCTTTCATCCGGCGCAGGGATCCTGCAGGAGAAATCCCGGCCACACCCGGAGCTGCGCGCAGATAGGCAATGACCTCCTCTGCCAGGGTCAGGGCTTCGTAAAGCGAGATGCGCTCGTGGGCTCTTTCGAAATTTTCGATGCCTTTCCTGATGTTTTCGACTCGTTTCTCGCCGAAGCCGTAAAGCGATGCTAAACGGCCATCCGCGATCACTCTTTTCAGGTCTTCGAGGTTCTTTACCCCCAGCTCTTTGTGGGCCAGATGGATTGTTTTAGCGCCCATGTTTTGTATTTCCAGGAGCTCGAGGAGGGTTTCGGAAATTTCCGAGAGGGCTTCCCTATACTTTTTCATTTGCCCTGTTTGAAGGTATTCCTCGATCTTGGCCGCGATTCCACTGCCGATGCCCGGGATTTTCTGAAGTCTATTTTCGCGGGCGACTGCCTCGATGTCCTCGCTCAGGTCCTCAAGAATCCGGGCTGCCTTGCGGTAAGCCAGGACCTTAAACCCAATCTCACCCTTGATCTCCAAGGCATCGGCGATCCGAGAGAAAAGCGCCGCCAGTTCCTTGTTTTTCATAGTTTCATCTCAGTGGCAGCTTTGTCCTTATTATATATATGGAGGGCGATCAAAACAATTCATCAAAATGTAAAAGTTTTACTAAAGTTGACATTTCGAGCGGCTGCTTTTATCGTAGTAAAAATCATGAAAGTCATCCTCGCCGGGTACAATATCGACCGGGAAGTCATCGATGACCTGAAACGCCATTCGCCGCAGCGGGAAGATGTCACCCCGGAAACTCTCTCGGCTTCTTATGCCCGCATCTCGCGTGACCCTCGGCCTGTGGATGAGCTCCGGGCCGCGGCCCGCGAAGAAGTGGAAAAGGCTCGCCGCTCTAACCAGACAATCATCTTCAAGATGGGGCATCACTCGGTTGCCGAACACGCCGTCTTCAACTTTGATATCATCGGGGTGAGCCGCCTTGCCGTCGAGGAGATCGAGAAGTTTCGCCTCTGCTCCTACACAGAAAAATCCCAGCGCTATATAATGTTGGGCGATGATTTTATCATCCCCGAAGAGATAAAGATCGCCGGCAAGGAAGAGATTTATCTCCAAACGATTAGGGCACAGAATGCGCTCTACCACAAACTCTACGAACAGCTTCGTCCGTTCCTTTTTAATAAATATAAGGATATTTCCCAAGACCCCAAGAATCATCCCATTTTAGACGGCTGGGCTAAAGAGGATGCCCGGTATGTGGTTAGCCTGGCAACCGAAGGGCAGTTGGGAATGACCATCAATGCCCGGAACCTGGAGCTTTTGATCCGGCGCTTCGGAGCTAAGAATCTGCGGGAGGTCCAGGAGCTCAACGTTAGGATTTACGCCTTGGCCAAGGAAGTTGCGCCTTCGGTCCTCCTTTTCACAGAACCAAGTGATTTTGACGCCAAGACGTACGATGAGCTGGAAGAGGCGGCTGGCCGGATTTTGCCTGAGAAGAAAGACTACCTCTCTTGCCGCGATGATATGTCTGGGCTTGTTCAAATGGTTGATTATACGCCTGAAGGAGATGACAGAATCCTCGCCGCCATCCTCCACACCTCGAGTTCTTTGCCTTATGAGCGCTGCCTGGCCAAAATCCGGCAATTGAACCCGGGGAAGAAAAAAGAGCTCATCAAGGCTGCCTTCCAGCACATGGAGTTCTACGATTTTCCCCTGCGGGAGTTTGAATTTGCCGACCTGACTTTTTCGCTTGTCGTTTCTGCTTCCTGCTTCGCCCAGCTCAAGCGTCATCGGATGGCCACCCTGACCTGCCAGCGTTACAATCCCGGGCTTGGCGTGACCATCCCCCCCTCGATAGAGGAGGTCGGGTCCAGCCGCGATTTTATGGAAATTGTAGAGAAAACAAATGACACTTATTCCAAACTCAGAGAACAAGTAGGGGAGGCCGCCGCTTACGTTTTGACCAACGCCCACCGCCGAAGGGTCCTCCTCAAAGTCAATGCGAGGGAACTTTACCATATCTCGCGGCTTCGCCAGGACCCCACAGCGCAATGGGATATCCGACAAATTGTCGGCCAGATGGTGGAATTAGCGAGAGAAGCGATGCCTCTGAGCCTTCTTCTTCTCGGCGGCAAGGAGGATTACCCAGCGCTCTACAAGCGTGTTTTCGGAAAAGACCCCAAATTTTTCCCGCCTGAATTTATAAAATAAAGATCAATCCTGGGGAATTCTGGGGACATCAACCCTAATTATAATGATCCTATTTCTTCAGCTAATCCCGATATCTGCTAATAATTATGGTAAGTGTCCCCAAATTTGAGGGTAAATCTGGCTTTTTCTAAATGAATAGCGCTCTTATCGGGGTCAGCCCGTGATCCTGAGCTTGTAAAATTTTCTCTTGCCAACCTTGAGGATGTGCTCTTTCTTCTCCCTTAAGCTCAGCTTGAAGGCGATGTCATCGATCCTACGGCCGTCGAGGGAGACCCCTCCCTGGCGGATAACTCTCTTGGCCTCGCCGCGGGAGGGGAAAACGCCTTTATTCACTAGTAAATCTATAATATCTATAGATTCAGTAGCATTTTGAGGCTCGAGAGCAACTTTTGCGGCTTCTGAAACTTTTACAGCCCCTGCAGCACCCGAGGCCGATATTTCAATCACATTTTGATCGATGTCTGTAGGGACTCCTTTGTGCTTGTGGACGCGGTCGAATTCCCCGGCGGCTTCCTCGGCCTTTTCCTTGCCCCAAAAATCGGCGACGATCATCCCCGCCAGCTTGGCTTTAAGGTCCCTGGGGTTGATTTTATTTTCGCCGGCCTCTCTTTTCCACGACTCGATCCTGGCCAAGGATTCGTCCGTCAGGAGCTCGTAGTAGCGGAACATCAGCGGGTCGGAGATGGACATGATTTTGCCGTAGATCTCTTTAGGGGGCTCGGTGATGCCGACATAATTCCCCAGCGATTTGCTCATTTTCTCGACGCCGTCCAGCCCTTCGAGCAGGGGCGTGGTGATGACTATCTGAGGCTCCTGCTTGAATTCCCGCTGGATCTCGCGGCCGACGAGCAGGTTAAATTTCTGGTCCGTCCCTCCGAGTTCGATATCAGCCCGGAGAGCTACGGAGTCGTAAGCCTGCATCAGGGGATAGAGAATCTCATGCACCGAGATCGGCAGCCCGGCCTTGAGACGCTCGGAAAAATCATCCCGCTCGAGCAGCCTGGCGACCGTATACTTGGCGGTGAGATTGATGATGTCGAAGCTCGTGAGCTTTCCCAGCCAGCGTGAGTTGAAGTCGATGATGGTTTTTTCAGGGCTGAGGATTTTAAAAATCTGGCTCTTATAGGTCTCGGCGTTCTTGAGAATCTCCTCATGGCTCATGGCCGGACGGGTGGCCGACCTTCCTGAGGGGTCGCCGATGAGCCCGGTGAAATCGCCGATGAGAAAAATGACGTCATGCCCCAGGTCCTGGAAATGCTTCATCTTGCGCAGGAGCACGGTGTGACCGAGGTGGATGTCCGGGGCCGTGGGGTCGAAGCCCACTTTCACTCGGAGCGGCTTTTTCTCGCGGAGCGAGCGGGCGATCTTCGCCCTGAGCTCATCCTCCTGGATGACCTCGACACAGCCTTTCTTGAGGTAATTAAACTGTTCTTCGACGGCTTTCTTCATATTCCTCTTATAAAAACTCTCCTCCCGCGCACCTCGAGCCTGCCTTCGAAAAAGAGGCGGACAGCTTCGGGATAGATCTTGTGCTCCTCTTTGAGGATCCTGTCGCTCAGAGTTTCTTCGGTGTTATCCTGGAGGACCGGAACCACCGCTTGAAGGATGATAGGCCCCATATCCACCTCCTCGGAGACAAAATGGACGGTTGCCCCGGAGTACCTCACGCCCCAGTCAATGGCTTTTTTCTGGACATGAAGGCCGGGAAAAGAGGGAAGCAACGCGGGATGAATGTTCATGACGCGGTGTTTGAATTCGCGGCAAAAATGGGGGGTCAGGATTTTCATATAGCCGGCCAGACAGACCAGGTCCACATCTCTCTTCCTGACTTCTTTGATGACTTCCTTGTCGTATTCTTCGCGGTTCGGATAGAGCTTCGGGTTAAGGTAGAAAGTCTCGAGGTCGCGTTCTCGAGCGATGCGCAGACCCGCAGCTTCTTCCACATTGCTGAAGACGAGCGCGATGTCGGCGTTGATTTTCCCAGCCAGGATGGCGTCATGGATGGCCATAAAGTTGGAGCCGCGGCCGGAAAGAAAAACGGCAATTTTGCCTCTCTTTTTTGGACTGACAAAAATTTCCTCTGCCATAGCTTTACCCTCTCTCCCAAAATTTAAAATTTCAACATTATCCCTATTTTAACCGAAAACCCGCTGAAATCAACCGTGGCCTCCCGGACAGAGCGGAAGTTTTCGCCCCCCGGCTCTTGAGGCAGCACCTGCATTTTGGCCTGCCAGAAGTCAAGCTCTGGAATGTATTCTTCGAAGATATAAAGATTTCCCTTTTCTCCTAATCTGTTCTCGCCTGAAAATCCGCTGACCTTGGCCGACTGCGCTGTGGCCTCGATGAAGAACCCCAAGGAGGGGTCGAATTTGTAATCAAACCCGAGGCCGCCCAGATAAGTCGAACGGTTCGCTTCAGCCATCTCAAAACTCGGATAAAAAAACCGGATCTCCTCCGCTCTTTTGACGGCCTCGCGGCCGACATATTTGGCTTGAATGATCCCTGCGCCTCCCTTGAAATAAATATTGAACTTGGAGCCCAGAGGAAAAAAAAGGTAGCCCAAGAACGTAATCGGGTAAGCGCTGACCTTTGTCGGCCGGGCGTAGTTATGGGTTGCGTCCTCCTTGTTGATGGCAAGGAGAGTATCTTGCTCATTGAGGTCGCTGTAAACATATCCGGCGCCGACCCCCAGAGCCAGTCTTGGCGTCAAAAAAACGGTCAGCTCCCCTTCAAAAGTGAACCCGAGATGAAGCGGTGGGATTTCTCCCGCCTCAAAGCTCCAGTTCGCCTGGGAGGAAACTTCCCGTTTTATTTTCTCCTCCCATCCGGCCAGCGCAAGGTTGACCTCATCTAAATTCATCCGCCAAAGGCCGGAAGAAAGCCTGAGCTGGAATTCCAGGCAGAGAGAAAGCGAAGGCAGAAAGAGAAAGACAGCAAAAAAAAGCGCAAGTGCCTTCTTCTTCCTCATTCTTGGCTAATCCTTTGTTTACCGGATAGAAAAAGTCTGAGGGATGGCGTTTTTCCAAACTCTGTAGAAATTTTCTACAGGAAGATTGATGATTTCTCGGCCGGCGTGGCGGATGATTATATTCCGGCCTTGGGTTTTTCCGATGACTTTCACCTTGACACCTTTCTGCTTGGCCAGATTGAGCAAGGCAGAAAGATTTGAGCTTTTGATGCTGACGATGATCCGGGATTGACTCTCCCCGAATGAAAGAGCATCCGGCCGGATGTTATCATCAAGGTCGAGGATACACCCAATCTTTGGCTTGCCCCAAAAAGAGCATTCCGCGACCGTGACTGCCAACCCGCCCTCGGAGATATCATGAGCTGAGAGGATGAGGCCCTGAGCAATGGCTTCGAGACAGAGCTCCTGGATTTTTTTCTCAACATCAAGGTCGATTTGGGGCGGCAAGCCTTTTTCTAAGTTGAAGACGGTCTTCAGGTACTCAGACCCGCCCAGCTCCTCCTTGCTTTCCCCCAGGAGAACGACGACATCACCAGTCCCTTTGAACCCGGGGCTTACAGCTTTGCTCACATCATCAACAAGACCCACCACTCCCAGCACAGGCGTTGGATAAATAGAAATCCCCTCCGTGTCGTTATAGAAACTGACATTCCCTCCGGTGACAGGGATGGCAAAAGCCCGGCAGGCTTCGGCCATGCCCTCGATCGCTTCCTTGAATTGCCACATGACCTCCGGTTTTTCGGGATTGCCGAAATTTAGACAATTGGTCACGCCGATGGGCCTTGCTCCGACACAGGCTAAATTGCGGCAGGCTTCGGCCACGGCAATCGTCCCGCCGGTTCGCGGGTCGAGATACGTGTAGAGAGAATTCCCGTCCAGGGTCATGGCCAGGCCTTTTTTTTGGCCTTTGATGCGCAGCAACGCCGCATCAGCTCCCGGCAGCAAGACGGTGTTGATCTGGACCTGGTGATCATATTGACGGAAGGCCCATTCTTTGTCAGCGATGGTCGGAGAAGAGAGAAGCCTGAGGAAAATGCTGTTGTAATCGGAGGGAAGGGGAGGCAGGTCAAGCTTCTTGACCGGTCTGATGTAAGACGGCTTTCGGATCGGCCTCCGGTAGGCGGGGCAGAGGTTGACGATGGCATCAACGGGGACGTCGACAGCCGTATCGCCGCGGAAACTCACCCGCAGTCTGCCGCCTTCAGTGACTTCACCGATATTGACCGCATCCAGGTCCCATTTGGCAAAGATCCTTTGGACTTCTTCCACGTTCTCTCTTTTGGCGACGATCAACATCCTCTCCTGGGATTCGGAGAGCATGATTTCGTAGGGCGTCATGACTTCTTCTCTTTGGGGAACGAGGTCGAGGTTGATGGATAGGCCCGTTCCGGACTTCGCGGCCATCTCGGATGTGGAGCAGGTCAAGCCGGCAGCGCCCATATCCTGGATGCCGATGATCAGGCCTTTTTCCATGACTTCAAGGCAAGCTTCAAGGAGCAGTTTTTCTTTAAAAGGGTCTCCCACCTGGACGTTCGGCCGTTTTTGCTCTGTCTCTTTGCCGAATTCAGCCGAGGCCATGGTGGCGCCGTGAATACCGTCTCTTCCGGTCTTTGACCCGACATACAGGACCGGATTGCCCACGCCCTCGGCCTTGGCGTAAAAGATCTTGTCCTTCTCCGTGAGGCCTAAGGCAAAGACATTGACCAAGGGGTTATTGGAATAACAGTCATGAAAATAGATTTCGCCGCCGATCGTAGGAATTCCCATGGAGTTGCCGTAGGAGGAGATTCCCGAGACGACGCCGTCCATGATGGCTCTGTTTTTTGCGCTCTCGAGCGGGCCAAACCGGAGAGAGTCGAGAAGAGCGATGGGCCTGGCTCCCATGGTGAAGATATCGCGGAGGATTCCTCCGACGCCCGTGGCCGCCCCTTGAAAGGGTTCGATAAAGGAAGGGTGGTTGTGGGATTCGATCTTGAAAACGACAACCAGCCCTTCTCCGATGTCGATGATGCCCGCATTTTCCCCCGGGCCCTGGATCACGTTTTTCCCGGACGTGGGAAGTTTTTTCAAGTGAACCTTGGAACTCTTATAACTGCAGTGCTCTGACCACATCAAGGAAAAGATGCCCAGCTCTGTCAGGTTCGGTTCCCGGCCGATGAGCTCGACGATTCTTTCGTATTCCTCTAAAGTCAGGTTGTGGTCGGCTAAGATCTTACGGTCAATCATATTAAAATTGCTCGATGAGGGATTTAAAAATAACCAGGCCGTCCGTGCTTCCCAGAAGAGCCTCGGAAGCTCTTTCAGGATGGGGCATCAGGCCCATGACATTCCCCGCCCTGTTGATCAATCCGGCGATGTTGGCTGCCGAGCCATTGACGTTCGCTTCCTCGGTCACTTCGCCCTTCTCATCGACATAGCGGAGGACGATCTGATTGTTCTTCTCGAGCTCCCGCAGAAGCTGGGGCGTAGTGAAATAATTCCCGTCAAAATGGGCGATCGGAATTCGCAGGGTTTGACCTTGGCGGGCTTTATGAGTAAATCGCGTTTTTGCATTCTCGACGCGGAGATGGACGAACTGGCAGAGAAATTTGAGGTTTTTGTTCCGCAGCATAGCTCCCGGCAAAAGACCTAACTCAAGCAGAACTTGGAAGCCGTTACAAATGCCCAGCACAAGTCCGCCTTTGGCGGCAAATTCTATGACTTCCTGCATGAGGGGGGAAAATTTGGCGATCGCCCCCGACCTCAAATAATCGCCGTAGGAAAAGCCTCCAGGAAGGATGACGCAGTCTACGTTTTTCAGGTTATGCTCTTTGTGCCAGAGGAAAATTGTCTCTTGGCCGAGAACGTCCTTGAGGACAAAAAACGTGTCGTAGTCGCAGTTTGAACCGGGGAAAATGACGACGCCGAATTTCAATTTACCGAACTTTCTCCTCTTCTTTGAGGATCTGCCAGGAGAATCTCTCGATGATCGGGTTGGCCAAAACCTTGTCCGCAATCTCCGGGATGACTTTCTGAGCTTCTGTCTTCGAGATGTCCTCAAGCTCGATCTCAAAGACCTTCCCTTGCCTGACGTCTTTGATGAAATGATAGCCGAGCGTGTGCAGGGCATTTTTTACCGTCTGCCCCTGGGGGTCGAGGACGTTTTCTTTGAAGGAGACGAGAATCCTAACTTTCATTCCCGAGAACCCTTTCGAAGATGTAATCAATTTTTTCGAGATAACTGTCCAGAGAGAAGCAGGCCTCCACGTCTTCAGGCGCGAGCATGGTCAGGACATCTTTATCCGATAGAAGGAGCTCTTTGAGGCTGAGGTTTTCTTTCCAGACCCGGAGGGAGTTCCGCTGGACAAGCTCATAGGCTTGAGGCCGCGCCATATTTTTTTCTGTCAGGGCGAGAAGGACTTTCTGGGAGAAGATGAGCCCTTTGGTCAAATAAATATTCTCTTTCATTTTCTCTTCATGAATGACCCAATTCTTAATGATGTCGGTTATTTCAGCCAGCATATAGTCAGTCAAGATGAAAGAATCAGGGAGGATGACCCGTTCGGCGGAGGAGTGGGAGATATCTCTTTCATGCCAGAGAGGGATATTTTCCAAGGCCACCTGGAGATTGGCCCGGAGGAGACGGGAAAGGCCGGAGATTCTCTCCGCGCGCACGGGATTTTTTTTATGCGGCATCGAGGAAGACCCTTTCTGTCCTTTGGTAAACGGCTCTTCGACCTCCAAAACTTCGGTCCTCTGGAGGTGGCGGATTTCGACGCTAAATTTATCCAAGCTCGAGCCGAGGAGAGCTAACGCGGAGAGCACTTCAGCATGCCTGTCGCGCTGGAGAACCTGGGTGGAGACTTTGGCCGGCTTAAGCCCGACTTTTTTGAGGGCGAATTCTTCCACCCGGGGGTCGAGATGGATATATGTCCCGACGGAGCCTGAAACCCTGCCGTAACTGATAACTTCCTGCGCTCTTTCGAGACGCTCTTCGTGGCGCTTCATCTCTTCATACCAGACAAGAAGCTTGACCCCGAACGTGATGGGCTCGGCATGGACGCCGTGCGTTCGCCCCATCATGACCGTATTCTTGTGGCGCAGAGCCTGTTCCTTGATGACATTCTTGAGCGGCAGAAGGTCCTTGCGGATTTTTTCCAAAGACTCTTTGATGAGGAGGGAGAGGGCTGTATCGACAATATCATAGGAAGTCAGGCCCATGTGGATGAAGCGGGCATCCTCTCCGACATATTCTCCCACAGCTTCGAGGAAGGCGATGACATCGTGCTTGACGACCTTTTCAATCTCTTCGATCCGGCGGACGGAAAAAGCAGCTTTTTCTTTTATCGTCTTTAGGGAGGCGGAAGGGATGCGGCCGAGCTCTTCCCCGGCTTCGCAGACGGCCAGCTCGACATCCAGCCATTTGCGGTATTTGTTCTCTTCCGACCAGATGGCACCCATTTCGGGGAGAGTATAGCGGTCAATCATGAAGGAACTCCTTAAACGGAGGTCAAATCATACCAGGGAGATTCCCCCTTGTCAATTTTATTTGGGGACGGTGAAAGCAGTCCCCACAAAAGCAAAGATTTTTATATAATAGGTGTCTAATAGGATGAAGCCATTGATGAAAGATTGGCCCGATGAAAAGCTTGTGGAGCAGGTTAAGAAAGGCGACCTCGAAGCTTATTCGGAGCTCATCCGGAGGTATCGCGAAAGG
>CAZKEW010000020.1:0-19387 GCA_964551885.1 uncultured Eubacteriales bacterium | reverse complement strand
AAGGTAAGTGTCTCCGCAATGGTCGGAAGGGAGCGAATCCCTTACCGGAGCTCTACCCCCTCGATCACGGAAACGGAGATGCTTACTTTAGACTCGTTGCCGTTGACATTATTTTCCCTTATCTAAATAATAGTAGCGGAAAAAGCGAGATTGAGAAAATGGCCCGGCTTTTTGAATATCAGAGCAAGAAGCTGCTGAAGGAAGGCGGAATTCCTATCCCCGAAGGGGACGTCGCTTCGACTCCTGAGGAAGCGCGGAAGATCGCGGAAAAAATCGGCAAGCCGGTCGTCCTGAAAATACAGGTCTGGCTGACTGGAAGAGCAGGGCTCGGCGGGATTCAGTTTGCCAATGACCCCGAAGAGGCCGAAGAAAAAGCGCGGCAGCTTCTGGGGATGAAAATCAAGAATTTTGTGGTCGATAAAGTCCTCGTGGAAGAGAAATTAACTATCAAGGCGGAGTACTTTGTCGGGCTTGTCCTGGATGACGCGCAGAAGCGGCCTCTGCTTGTCTTCAGCCCTGCCGGCGGAACAGGAGTCGAAGAGATGGCGTGCCTTCACCCGGAAAAAGTCGCGCGGCGGGCGATCGATGTCTTAAAGGGATTCCCCGAGTACGACGCCCGGAACATGCTCATCAAGGCGGGGATCGAGGGAAACCTCATCTTGAAAATCGCTGACCTGCTGACAAAGCTTTACCAGGTCGCACGCTTTAACGATGCCCGGTCCGCCGAGATCAACCCTCTTGTTCTGACAGAGGCTGATGCCGTCTATGCCGCCGACTGCCATATCGTGGTTGATGATTATGCCGTCTATCGCCATCCCGAGATGGGGGTCGAGGTGGCCCGGGAGTTCGACCGGCCGCCGACAGAGCTCGAAAAGATTGCCTACAGGGTCGAAGAAAAAGATTATCGCGGCACGTTCTATTTTTTCCAGATGGTGGAGAAGGTGGAGGCGGCGGATAAATTTATCGGCTTCCATGGAGCCGGCGGCGGCGGCTCCATGATGTCCATGGATGCGGTGCTCAACCGCGGGTTCAAGCTGGCCAACTACTGCGACACCTCGGGAAACCCTCCGGCGAGCAAAGTTTATCGGGCGGCCAAAATCATCCTTTCCCAGTCCGGGATCAGAGGCTATTTCGCTTCAGGCTCGGGAGTCGCCAGCCAGGAGCAGTTTCATTCGGCGCGAGGCCTGGTCAAAGCCTTCCATGAGGAAAAATTGGCCATCCCCGCGGTTATCCGGCTGGGCGGCAACTTTGAAGAGAAAGCCATCGAGATTCTCCAAACCTATCTGCGAAAAATTCCGGGAGTGGTCGAAGGGTACGGCCGCGACGATTCGCCGGATTTCTGCGCCAGGAGGCTCGAGGAGCTCGTGGCCGAGAATCCGGACCTGCGCCATGAGGTTAAGCCATTTTTGGAGGCGCCTGTCCCCGAGAAAGCTTATGTTTTCGCAACGCTCACCGGCCGCATTTCCCTAGACCAGCACAAGTGTGACGCTTGCCGGACCAAAGGATGTGTGGAAGCCTGCGCTCCGAAAATTCTTAAGCTTGAAAAAGGGAAGCCGGTGCTGGCCGTCTCGCCGGAGGAGGCCAAGCGCGGAAAATGCACCGAATGCCTGGCCTGCGAGATTTTCTGCACGTTCCACGAGCAGGAAGCCATCGTTATCCACCTGCCTATTGCTGGGCTGAAGGAGTACAGGGAGAAGGTGATGACGGGAATAAGCCAGGGGTGAGTGCAGCGGGCAAGCGAAATAAGCTAAATAATATTAAATTTATAGAATATATAGGAATAATAAAGAATAGAGGCGAATCCAATGGCCATCTTGGTGAACGGTGAAACGCGGGTCATCATCCAGGGCATAACCGGACGCGAAGGAATGGTCCGCGCGCAACTGATGAAGGACTATGGGACGAACCTGGTGGCCGGCGTCACTCCCGGCCGCGGAGGCCAGGATGTCTACGGCGTGCCCGTCTTCGATTCGATCGCCCAGGCCTGGGAGAAGCAAGGTCCCATTGACGCCAGCGTGATTTTCGTCCCGGCCGCCTATGTCAAAAACGCCGCCCTTGAAGCCATTGACGCAGGAGTCAAGCTCTTGGTCATCGTTCCCGACCGTGTCCCGATCTATGATGTCCTGGAGATCGCCGCCCGGGCCGGCGAGAAGGGCGTCCGGTTTGTCGGCCCCAACACCCTTGGCCTCGTCAGCCCGGGGAAAGCCGTCCTCGGCATGATCGGCGGCCGCGCCGAGCGGGCCAGGGAATGGTTCCGGCCTGGGTCTGTAGGCGTCAGCTCCCGGAGCGGCGGGATGACCTCTGCCATCTCCTATTATCTTACCCAGGCGGGATTGGGCCAGAGCACGATCATCCACGTCGGAGGAGATGCTATCATCGGCCTCTCTCATCCCGAGGTCATGGAGCTTTTTGAGCAGGACCCTGAGACAAACCTTGCCGTCATGTTTGGAGAGATCGGGACGACCCAGGAAGAAAGGGTGGCCGACCTCGTCGAGAAAGGAAAATTCACCAAGTCGCTCATCGCGTTCATCGGAGGCAAAGCCGCGAAATCTGGAACGCGTTTTTCTCATGCCGGCGCCATCGTCGAAGGCTCGCGCGGCTCTTACGAAACCAAAGTAAAGAGACTCAGGGAAGTCGGCGTCCACGTTGTCGATTCGATATCAGATATTCCCAAGAAAGCCCTGGAGCTTACGCCGAAGGAAAAATAAGCAGGGAGGAAGCCATGACAGAAGAACTTCACTGGAAGACGGCGATAACAAGCGTCCAGCCCAACAAGATCCGCCTCCGCGGATATGCCCTTGACCAGTTGATAGGGAAGATTTCCTTTTCCCAGGCGGTCTATCTCGTCCTCAAAGGAGAGCTGCCTTCGCCCGAAGTCGGACGACTCATGGATGCCATCTTCGTCTCCTCTGTTGACCACGGCGCCGGGCCGCCTTCGGTCCTTGCGGCGCGCACTGTCGCTTCCACCGGAGCCGAGCTTCATGCTGCCATCGCTGCCGGCGTTTTGGCCATATCCCGGTATCACGGAGGCGCCATCGAAGAAGGGATGAACCTTTTCTTAGCCATTGAGCGGAGAGCCGGGGAAAAAAAGATATCCGAAGAGGAGGCAGCGAAAGAAGTCCTGGCCGAGATGAAGGCCAAAGGAGAGCGCGCCTCCGGTTTCGGGCACCGCGTCCACACCCAGGACCCGCGCCCAGAAAAGCTTTTTTCGCTGGCCGAGGAGCTGGGCCTGGCCGGAGCCCACATCCGCATCGCCCGGGCTGTGGAGAAGGCCTTGAAGGAAAGCCTCGGGAAACCGCTGCCCATTAATGTTGACGGCGCTATTGCCGCCCTCCTTTGCGACCTGGGGATTCCGCCCGAAATCGGGAATGCCTTTTTCATCATCGCCCGCGTGCCGGGACTCGTGGCCCACATCCAGGAAGAGCGGACGCGGATGCGGCCGATGCGAAAAATCCATCCCTCGGATTTTGGGTACGACGGACCCGGGGAAAGAGAGATTTAGATGAAAAAACAACTGGAAACATTGATGCCCGAGCTTCAGCTCATCCAGGATTCGGAGCTCCGGGAAAAAACGACCACCGTCTGGGTCGAAGCCCTGAAGCGGGGAGGCTGGGCGATCAAAGACCTGACCGAGATGCCCTTCACCCTTTTAATCCCTCACACCGATGTGAACCTTATCGTTCACACCAGGGCGGTGACACTTTCATCATTGAAGATTGCCGAAGTTTTGACCGGAGAGTACAGAGGAAAAATCACCATCCACCGCGATCATCTTCTTTCCGGCGCTCTGCTCCACGATGTCGGAAAGCTCTTTGAATACAAGAAGGAGAAGGGAAAGTTCGTCAAGAGCAGGGAAGGCGATCTCCTCCGCCATCCCATCTCCGGTGCGGCTTTTGCTTTCAAGCACGGGTTGCCGCAGGAAGTCATCCATATCATTGCTGCCCACTCCAAGGAGGGCGATGGCACCAGGCGCACCGTCGAGGCCATCATCGTTAACCATGCAGATTTCGTCAACTTTGATGTGTTGAAGGATTAAATGAGAAGGCGAGAGTTGGGGGTTCGGAAGCACGCTGATTTTCCCCATCGGCTTCTTGGAGGGGGAACAGCTCCACTTTCCCCCTTCCAACGGTCGTTTCACTCCCTGCCTCCCCTTCTCGGGCTTGCGCCCTGCGACCAAGGGGTCACACCCCCTTGGCACTCCCGCTGCTTTGCTAGCACAAATCAGCAAATCAGCAAATCAGCTCCCATTCAGCCTGTCATTGCGAGCTCCAGCGAAGCAATCTCATGGCGCAACGATGAGATTGCCACGTCGCTTCGCTCCTCGCCACGCCCGCTCGTCACTCATACGGCCTTCTCACCACTCCATCCTTCGCCCTCCTCCTTAATCGGTGGAGAGAGAGAAAGGTTATTAGAAGGAGAGCTAATTGGGAAAGACTTTTTCTGAAAAGATGCTCGGGAAAAAAGCGGGAAAAGACGTCCGCGCCGGCGAGGTGGTCACCGTATCGCCCGATTTCATCCTTTCGCATGACAATGCTTCGGCCATTATCCAAGAATTCAAGAAATTCGGAATAAAAAGCGTTAGAGCGCCTGAAAAAATTGTCATCGTGCTTGACCATATCGTCCCCGCATCCGACGAAAAATATGCCCAAAACCATAAAATCATCCGTGAGTTTGTGGCGGAGCAAAAAATCCCGAACTTTTTCGATATCAACTGCGGCATCTGCCACCAGGTTTTTGCCGAGCAGGGGTTTGCACTTCCGGGGAAGCTCATCGTAGGCAGTGACTCCCACACAACAAGCTACGGCGCTTATGGCGCTTTTGCGGCGGGAATCGGCCGGACGGAAGTGGCGTCCATTTGGGCCACGGATGAAATCTGGCTCAGGGTGCCTGAGACGATAAGAATTGAGATTGACGGGAAGCTTCCCCGCGGAGTTTATGCCAAGGATGTCATCCTGAAGATCATCGGCGACGGCGGGGCGGATATGGCCGATTACAAGGCTGTGGAGTTTGCAGGCAAGGCAGCCGAGAAATTTAGCCTTGGCTCCCGGTTTGTCCTGGCCAACATGTCCGCTGAAATGGGAGCCAAGAACGGGTATTTTGAACCCGATGAAACGACTTTGGCGTGGCTTAAAGCAAGAGCCAAAGCGGAATTTGAAATCATCAAATCCGATCCTGATGCTGATTATAACTCCATTCTCAAATACGACGTTTCTGACCTGGCTCCGCAGCTCGCCTGCCCTCATACGGTTGACAATGTGAAACCGGTGACTGAGGCGGAGGGCAAGACATTCCATCAGGGTGTTCTTGGGACCTGCACCAACGGCAGGCTCGAGGACCTGGAAGTCGCCGCCAAAATATTGAAGGGAAAGAAAGTCCATCCCGGAGTCAGGCTGCTCGTGCTTCCCGCTTCCTGGGAAGTTTACCGGGAGGCTCTGAAAAAGGGGACCTTGACGGTGCTGGCTGAAACCGGCTGTGTCATCCTTAATCCCGGCTGCGGGCCCTGCCTTGGAGCCCATGAAGGGATTCTTGCTCCTGGTGAAGTCGCGCTGAGCACCTCCAACCGCAATTTCCGCGGCCGGATGGGAAGCCGCGACTCCGAGATTTACCTGGCTTCTCCGGCCACTGTTGTCGCCTCCTCCGTGGAAGGAAAAATCACCGACCCGAGGAAATACGTATGAAAAAAGGAAGAGTTTGGAAGTATGGGGATAACGTCAACACGGATGTTATTTTTCCGGGAAAATACACATACAACCTCATGCAGCCAGAAGAAATGGCCCGCCATGCGCTTGAAGATTTAAACCCTAGCTTTGCCCAAAACGTCAAACCCGGGGATATTATTGTTGCCGGAAAAAACTTTGGCTGCGGCAGCTCACGCGAACAGGCGGCTGCCTGCTTGAAGTACGCCGGCGTGCAGGCAGTGGTCGCTAAGTCCTTCGCCCGGATTTATTTCCGGAACGCCATCAACCTGGGCCTGCCGGTGCTGCAATCCGAGGAAGCTGTCGATAATATCTCCGACGGCGAAGAAATTGAGATCGATTTTGCCCGAGGAAAAATCATCGCTGCCAAAGGAGTCTATAGCTTTCCGCCTTTTCCTGAGAAAGTGATCGCCATTCTCGAGGCCGGCGGCCTGATCGAATACACAAAGAAGAGGCTTACGATTTAGAAGGCAAAAGCATTCAAGGGGAGGAGTCAACAATAATCCTTCACTTATGCCAATCTCTGGATTGCCTTTTCTTGTTCACGCCCCGGCTCTCGAATAAAAGAATTTCAATAGACCATGTTTCCGGCAATAGCCTAAAATACAGCCTGTCATCGCCGAAACGAGATCTGTAAATATTGGATTTGCCCTTGATTTTTTTACGTCTCCCCGGAATGGATTGGTCTGGAGTTCGTCAAGCTTGAGGAGGACTTTCTCTTGGAGCTGAGGCTCAAGGTTCTCGATATTTTGGCCTGCTGTTTTTGCGATTTTTGTGATGGTCCATTTTTTTATCCCGAAGTTTCCGTTTGAGCTCTTCAAGAGTGAGACGTTCCCCTTGTTCGAGTTCCTTGATACCCGCTTCGATTTTGGACCATTCTGCGGCACTCGCTTTCACGCTCGGCAACTCTTCCCTGATCAAATTCCGAATAAGCTCCCTGATCTTTCCAGCTTTGCTGTATCCTTTCTCTTTGCAGATCGTATCAAAGGCCAGATATTCCTCATTAGAAAGACGCAAACACAAATTTTTTATCTCACTCATAGGTGCTCCGTTGTCGGCGTAAAAAAGTTTAAATACATTATTTTGCATTATATTTAACGCAGATACATGCAAATGTCAAGCCTCTCGGCTGGGCCGGCTGCGATGAGGGCGGCCTGCTCAAAAACAGGAGGTGTGGGGGAGGCTTTCCGGCAAAAAACGTCAGTTTGCGAGAGCTTCCCTTTCTTGCCAGATTTGACAAATTATAATTTACGATTAATATAACAAAGCGCAGATTGCTAAAGGAGTTATCTATGGCGAAATATAAAATAGCGGTTCTGCCTGGGGATGGAGTCGGCAGGGAGGTCATGGAAGCCGCCATGATGGTCCTCAAGAAGCTTGAGGTCGATGCGGACTACGTTTACGGCGAAATCGGCTGGGAATACTGGTGCAAAGAGGGAAATGCCCTTCCCGACCGGACGATCAAGATGCTCAAAGAGACCGATGCTTGCCTCTTCGGTGCCATCACATCAAAGCCGAAGGAGGATGCGGCAGCAGAACTTGATCCTTCGCTAAGGGGAAAAGGCCTTTCCTATTTCAGCCCCATCGTGCGGTTGCGACAGGAGTTCGACCTCTACACAAATCTCAGGCCCTGCAAAGCTTATCCGGGCAACCCGCTGAATTACCGGGAAAATATCGACCTGGTGATCTTCAGGGAGAACACCGAGGGCATGTACGCCGGGGTCGAATTCTTTCCGCTGCCGCAGACCGTCAGGGACGCGCTGCTCATTCATCCCAAGATGAAGGCCTTCAAGGATACGCCTCTCAACGAGATCGCCCTCTCCACACGGATCATGACAAAGAAAGGCTGCGCACGGATTGTCAGGGCGGCCTTAGAATATGCCCGCAAGAACAAGCGCCGTTCCGTGACCATCGTGGAAAAGCCGAATGTGCTCCGCGAGACGGGCGGACTGATGCTGGGTGTGTCCAGGGAGATTGCCAAAGAATATCCGGAGATCCCCTTCAAAGAAGCTAACGTCGACGCCATGTGCATGTGGCTCGTGAAGAATCCGCACGATTATGACGTCCTGGTGGCCGAGAACTTATTCGGTGATATCATCTCCGACCTCGGCGCCCAGCTCGTTGGTGGTTTGGGCTTTGCCTCCGCCGGGAATATCGGCGATAAATATGCTGTCTTCGAGCCAACCCACGGCTCAGCGCCGAAATACGCCGGCCAGTACAAAGTGAACTCAATGGCAATGCTGCTCGCGGCCAAGATGATGCTCGAATGGCTCGGCGAAAGGGAAAAAGCAAAACGCCTGGAAGAAGCCATCGCCGAAGTCATCAAAGAAGGGAAGGTCAGGACCTATGATATGGGCGGCAAATCCTCGACGCTGGATGTCGGCCGCGCTGTCGCGGAAAAACTTTAGGAGTCGCGCCGTCTATGCAAAAGACGATCATCGAAAAAATCATCCAGGCGCACACTGAGGACGAGGTTTCGCCCGGAAGAATCGTCTGGATGGACCTGGATATCCGCTCGGCCCGGGATTTCGGCGGTCCCAATGTGGTCAAGAATTACGAGCGCGAATACGGCGGTCTTCCTCTCGCCGACAGGACCAAGACTTTTTTCACTTTCGACCTCTGCGCCCCGGCCTGCACCCTTCGTTATGCCGATAACCAGCAGGCCTGCCGCGATTTCGCTGCTAAAAACGGTGTGGAAGTCTATGATGTGGATAAAGGCATCGGCACCCATGTTCTGATGGAAGAGGGGCTGGCTCAACCTAACAGCACTATTGTCGGCACCGACAGCCACATGAATATCCTGGGCGCTGTCGGGAGTTTCGGCCAGGGGATGGGCGATGTCGACATCACTTTCGCTTTCCGCACTGGAAGGACTTGGTTTGAGGTCCCGGAGACGGTGAAGATTCTCCTCAAAGGCGCATTCAAGAAGCCGAATTCGGCTAAAGATTTGACTCTTTATCTTCTCCAAGAACTAGGGACAAAAAAGATTGCATTGCGGGCGGCTGAATTCTATGGGCCTTCAGTCGCCGGCCTTTCCCTTGCCGGACGCCTGACGCTCTGCAGCATGGTCACAGAAATGGCCGGCATCATCGGGTTCATCCCGGAATCGAGCGATCCGGCAAGGAAAGAAATAGAGAAGTTCACAGCAGAGCCTTTTTCCCCGGTTGTGGCGGACGAAGGAGCATCTTACGCTGATGTCCTTGAAATTGATGTTCAAAATCTTTCCCCGCAAGTGGCGGCACCTCCTTCTCCCACAAACGTGAAGCCGGTATCGGAGCTTCGGGGGACGAGGATCGACTCGGGGTTTATCGGCTCTTGCACTAACGGCAGGTTTGAGGATTTTGCTGAAGCGGCAAGAGTCCTCAAAGGCCGGAGAATTAAAAAAGGGGTCATGCTGAAAATCGTGCCGGCGACGCGGCGCGTTTATGAGGAGATGCTTGCGCGAGGCATCATTGAGGATTTGTTTGATAGCGGCGCCATCATCATCAACCCTGGCTGCGGAGGCTGCGCCGAAGGACATGTCGGCTTAACGGGAAAAGGCGAAGTCCAGATCAGCACAGGGAACCGCAATTTCGCCGGAAAGCAGGGCAAGGGCGAGACCTATCTCGCGAGTCCCGCGGTCGTAGCGGCCTCCTGCGTTTTAGGCTATATCGCCAGTCCTGAGGATGTGTAAGATGGAGAAAACATCGCACCGCGGCCGAATTTGGGTTCTTCTTGACCAGGCCGGCAAACTAATCGAGGACATCGACACAGACCAGATTTTCCATAACGCTTTTCTTCATATCACCGAGATCTCTGAAATGGGCCAGAACGCGCTCGGAAACCTGGAAGGGTGGAAGGATTTTTCAGCCAAAGCGCGGCCGGGAGATATCGTGGTCGCCGGACGGAATTTTGGGGCGGGCTCCTCCCGCCAGCAGGCTGTTGATTGTTTCATCGCTCTCAAGGTCGGAGCCATTCTCGCTCCTTCTTTTTCCTCCATCTATTTCAGGAATGCGGTGAATTCCGGACTGCCCGTCTTAAGGTGCGACGGGCTCGATGAACTGGCGAATGCCCGCAGCCTGGAGACGGGGAACGAGGTCGAGGTCGATTTACTCACAGGCAAAGGCCTGAACCTGAGCAAAAATACTTCTTTTGCCGTTGAGCCTATGAGCGCGGTCCAGTGGGAGATCTTTCGCGAAGGGAATTTGTTCGCCTTTGGAAGGGCATTCAGCCGGAGAAGCTGAGATGCTGATTCTGGCGCTGGACACAACGACGAGCAGCGGCTCTGTCGCCCTCCTCGAAAAAACGAAACTCCTCGGCGAAATCAACGCCGAAACATCGGGTTCGCATTCCGCCGGGCTTCTCCGCTCGGTGGATTGTCTTCTGCGAGCCAATTCCTTGAAGATTGAAGACATGGCCGGGTTTGCCGTGGCGGCAGGCCCGGGTTCCTTCACCGGCATCAGGATCGGCCTAAGCACAGTCAAGGCTTTTGCCTTCGCTTCAGGCAAACAAGTTGCTCCTGTCTCCACGCTCACGGCCTTGGCCATGAAACTTAAAGACTCGCCGAGTCGGTTGATCTCGCCGCTCATTGACGCCAAAAAAGGCGAAATCTACACGGCCCTTTTTGAATCCAAAGGCAATAAGCTTGAAGAAATCATTCCTCAAGGCGCCTATACCCCTGATCAATTTTTCTCCTTGCTCCCGGCGCATAGAATTATCTCTTTTATCGGGAACGGCGTCGATGCTTATAGAGAAAAGATTCTGGCTTACCTGAAGGATAAAGTTAGGTTCTCTTCGCGTTCTCTCTTTATCGCCCAAGAGGTGGGAATCTTGGGCTACGAAATCCTAAAGAAAAGCCGCGGGGTGAGCGGGGAAGTGCTCCAGCCAATTTATTTTAGGAAATCCCAGGCAGAGGAAAAAAGATAGAACGAGAAAAGCTTCCCGGGAAATTTTACTTTCTGAGGAGGATGGAAGAGCAAGACCTTCCTTCCGTCTTGGCGATCGAGAGTCTTTCTTTTCCCAACCCTTGGCACGAAACCACGTTCAGGGGTGAAATCCAGCACCGCCCGGTATCCTTTCCGCTGGTGATCGTCCATTCCACGCTGAATAAAGTCATCGGCTACATCATCTACTGGCTGATCGGCGAAGAAGTCCAGATCAACAATATCGCCGTTCATCCTGACTTCAGGCGATTGGGAATCGGGGAGCATGTGCTGCGGCAGGTGATCGAGCAGGTGAAATGGAGAGGCGCCAAGTTCATTACCCTGGAGGTTCGTCCGTCAAATATCGCCGCTTTGACTTTGTACAAAAAAATCGGGTTCAGAATGCTCGGCGTGAGAAGGAACTACTACACCAACCCATCCGAGGACGCCATTGTCCTCGGACTTCAGGTTAATTCAACTTCTTAGCTTATTTCTTTTCTTCGGGCTGGGGCGAGAGCTTGTTGTACTCGACGAGGAGCTTCAGGTACCAGTCGGGATACTTCAACGGATTCCGCTTTCTCGTCTTGGCGTCGTAGATCCACAGGTGGTTGTATTTGACGAGAAGTTGATCGCCCAGCTCCCACCATGCGCTGACGACATTGTTGGCGTTGTTAAGGCAGTAGTCCGTCAGGAATTGACGGGCCTGCGCCGGATCCTTCTTATAAATCTCTAAAGCCCCTTGATCGATGTTCAGTGTCTTGTCAACCACCGATTTCTCCCATTTCTTTTGGGCTTCGCGAACATCTTGGATGGCCAGGGAGTAGAGCAACTGCGTATGGAAATCCACGTAGTCGAAGGCCCAGCGGGCCGAATCGCGGCTGAAGACCCAGTGGTCGCCGACTTCGAAAGACTTGGGGATCTGGGTAATGCCGGCGTAGAACGGCATGAAGCAGGAGGTATCCTGGGCCCCCCAGGCAAGCCAGACGATCCCGCCGATCGGGTTGGGCAGCCATTCGCGGCTCTGGGTCACGGTTACGTACTCGGCTCGGTTGACGCCGATGATCCGGGAGGTGTTGTACCTTTTGCCTTCGAGTTGAAAACCATAAGGAAGGTTGTTCGGGTTTCCGAACGCGCCTCCCTGCAAGCCACGGCTGGGGTCAAAAGGCGTCCCTTCGCATTTGTCCCTCGTCATCATCATGACGTCATGAACGGAGAGCTTTTTCTCCGGCGTTATAGAAAAGGGGAGGTCCATATTCGGCGTCTCTGGGCTGAATTTTTGCGAGGAGGCCACGAGGTCGAAAAAGCGCCACAGGCGGACCCTGGACCCGTTGCTCGAGGCGGCGCTGACTTCGTTAGGAGAATAAGCCCTTTTCCAGTTAAAAGGCTTACCGCTTTTGGGGTCGTATAATTTCTGTTCGACTGCAAAAGAGATGACATTCGGAGAGGCCATGAAATAATCCGGGTTTTTCAGGTCGATCTCGCCGATCCGGGATTCGTTCGGGCAGACGCTGACATGGTCGTCAGGAACTCTCTGGGCGCACCAGACTGCTCCCGGCTTACCGCTTTGGGGCGTCCAGAGCGGCCCGACCGGCATAATCTCGAAGACCCAGACTTCGTTGGGGTCGGCTACGGCCAGCATTTCGCCCGTGTCGGTAAATCCATAGCCATATTTTTCGGCCAGCTCACCCATGATTTTTATCGCTTCGCGCGCAGTCTTGGCTCTCTCCATGGCGATCAACGTCAGCATGGTGATGTCGAATTTAGCCGTCGGCGTGTTGTTTTCCATTTTTTTCTGGCAGCCGATAGTGGACTCGCCGATGGCGACCTGCATGTCGTTCATGTAGCCGAAGTCGCCATGGATATAGCCGTAGGTTTGAGCGGGCTGCGGGATCTCTAAGCCCGTGAAATTATCCTTTATTCTCTCCCACTTTAATCCGGCATCGGGCGGCCAGTTTCCGAACTGGTCGATGTGGTAGATCTTACGCATCGCACCGGCCGGATGATCGGCGGCTGGAATATAGCGGAAAGTCCAGTCGCACAACCCGCAGTCGCACGTATGCGTCGTCATGACCGAGCCGTCTGCGGAGGCATTTTTGCCGACCATGATAACAGTGCAGGCGTCTGATGCGGGCTGATTCAGGCAGGCGACACAGCCCTCAGCGTCAGAGGCGTTAAAGGCTGAAACACGGATAAGGACTAGGGCTGAGAAAAATAGAAGTCCCAGCCATAAAAGTCTTTTAGCTCTCATCCTTTACCTCCTTATTTTTTATCCATAGCGAAACTTATTTATACAAAGCCGAATCGCTTCTGTCAATTTAAATTCGGCTCAATAAATGACTTTGACCAGGCATAAGCCCTTGGCGGGGGCTGTCGGCCCGGCCAGCGACCGTTTGTTTTCCCTGAAGATGTCCTCGATTTGCTCAGGCTCCATCTTCCCGCGCCCGACCTCGAGCAAAGTTCCCACGATCGTCCTGACCATATACCTTAAGAACCCGTTGGCCTCGATGGTGTAGATGATTTCTTTTCCTCGTTTTCTGATTTCTGAGCGGAGAACTTTTCGCACGGGGCGCAGGAGGCGATTGGAAGAGAAAGCCGTAAAATCCGCTTCTCGCTCGAAGAGCGCGGCCGCCTCGGCCATCTTCCGGATGTCGAGAGGCGCAGGCCAGTAGAGGACGTAGCGGAGCAGAAAGGGGCTGACGAGGCGGGAGTTGTAGATCCGGTACCGGTAGATTTTTGATTTCGCCATTTTTCGCGCATGAAAATCTGGAGCGGCCCTCCGCAGAGAGAGAATTTTGACATCATCAGGGAGGAGGGCGTTCAGGGCTTGCCGGAGCTCATTCTCTTTAAGGCGAAGATCGCCTTTGAAATTGGCTACCTGACCTTGGGCATGCACGCCGGCATCTGTTCTTCCGGCGCCGGCTACAGTGATCTTTTCTCCGGAGATTTGGGCGAGCGCTTCCTCGAGAACACCCTGGACCGTCCTCTTGTCAAGCTGTCTCTGCCAACCGCGGAAGTCTGTGCCGTCATAGCTGAGGACGAGTTTATAATTGGTCATGGCCTATTTTTTCACTCTTTTAAAGCCAAACGGACGGCCTCCTCGGGGGAGCCCGCCTTGATCACGCCCTTAATATCCCAGGTTTCCAGGCCGACGACTCGTTTTCCGTAGATGTTTCCGTAGCTGATTTCGGTCAAAGTCCCGTACTCTCCATCGATGGCGATCAGGACATCCGAGTTCATGGCCACCAGTGAATTGCGGCTGTATCCCATGCCGGTGGCGATGGGCACATCGATGGAGGAGTTGGCCTCGTAAGGATGTGTTCCTGGCAGTATTCCAACTGTTAGTCCCCCCGCCTTCTTCGCTCCTGAGGCGGCTGCTTCCATCACGCCTCCAAGGCCGCCGCAGATAAGAACGGCTCCTGCTTCGGCGATCAGCTGCCCGACTCTATAGGCCGCTTCGAGTGAACGCTTATCTGGTTTGCTTCCTCCGATGACACCGATCCGGGTTTTCTTTCTCCATTCGCTCATCTGCCTTTCCTTTGCTCTCCCTATTTACCACAGCCGGTCTCTCATTTCAAACAAATGAAATATTTCGGGGACACGAACAAGAATTCTCTTGAATTCGGTTCGGGTCCCCGAAATTGCTCCATGTCCCCAAATCTTTCAGTATGATGAGAAATGGTTGAATGATAATCCGAATTCGATTAAAATTTTGAGAAACTGAAGGAGAAAAGGCATGTCTGATTTTTTGGAGGCGAAAAGCTTGACAGCGGAAGAACAAGAAAAGCTGCTTGAGGAAGTGGAAAAGAGAATAGCCGAAAAGATCAAGGAAGGGGCGCTGACCCGCAGAGAGATCCGCGAGATCGAGGAGATGAGGCTTCGGCCACTCCCGGATATTCAGGATGTCCAGAGCGTCTATGAAAACATTTTATTCCCGGAGAAGAAAGGGACGGCAAAGGAATAGCCTATCATAAGGGACTGCTTAAGGAGAAAGCCATGAGCCAAGACAAAAACGGAAAACCAGGGGAAGAGCCGGCCATCGAGATCGATTACGACAATGTCGATGTGGCTCGGATCATGGACGAAATCAAAAAAAAGATCGCCCGGCAACCCGGCCCTGAAGCTGGGAGCGTTTTCGAGTCCCCGCCCGATTCTGAAAACTCTCTCCCTTTGGATGTTGAACCGGACAGGTTGGAAGAGCCGCAGGGCCTGCGGAAAAGAATGAAAAAATTCCTGCTCAAAATCATGTCCCCTCTCTCGCCGCTGATCAAGTTGTTGATTCTGCCCGTCTACGAGGAGCAGCGGCAGATCCTCCTAGCCCTCCACAACACCAATAAGAGACTTGATATTGCAAATGAGAGGCTTGATATTGCAAATGAGCAGATTAACAGGTTTAAGGATTACACGAAGCTCCTTCACAATCTTTCCCATAATCTCGTCGTTGGACTCAGCAAGCTGAAAATCGAAGTGGATATGCTCAAAACCAAGACCCAGATCATGGAGAAAGATTTTGAATTCTTAGGAAAAAGAGAAAGGGCTCTGGAAAAGGAGAAGAACGCCTGATGGAAGTTCATCAGTTTGCCACGGCCTTGAGTTGCGGCGATGCCATCTCGGATGAGATGATCGAAATCCGGAAAGTCCTCCGTGAGAGAGGCTACCGTTCGGAAATTTTCACCCGGTTCTTCGAACCCCGGATAGCAAGGGAGAGGCTGGATTACCGGGAATACAAGAAGTTCAGTTCTCCTGATAATATCGTCATCTTCCATTTTTCCATCGGGTCTCCCGTCTCCAAGATGTTTTTCCGCGTTCCGGACAAGAAGATCATGATCTACCACAACATCACCCCCCCTGAATTTTTTGTGGACTCGCATCGCATCCTGGCCAGGGAGTGTTACAAAGGCCGGCTGGAGATCAAGCTCTTCGTGGACAAAGTGGATTTGGCCCTGGGCGACTCCGAGTTTAACCGCCAAGAGCTCGAGGCTGTGGGGTATTCCAGGACAGGGGTGCTGCCCATCCTGATGGATTTCTCCAAGTTTGACGGCAGGGGAGACCCCGTCACCCGGAGCCTTTTTGCCGACGGGAAGACCACGATTCTTTTCGTCGGCCGGCTCATCCCCAACAAAAAATTCGAGGACGTCATCAAGGCTTTTTCCTTCTACAAAAAATACTTCAATCCTGACTCACGGCTCATCCTGGCTGGAGACTACCGGGGGCTGGAGAGGTATTTTTCAGCGCTCCTCGAATTGATCGGAAGGCTCTCTCTCAGCGATGTGCATTTCACGGGGCATGTCCAATTCTCCGAGCTTCTCACCTTCTTCGACATCGCTGATGTCTATCTGTGTCTCAGTGAACATGAAGGGTTCGGCGTTCCCATTCTCGAGGCTTTCTATAGAAAAATTCCGGTGATCGGCTACAAAGCGGGCGCGGTGGGAGAAACCATGAACGGGGGAGGGGTGCTTCTTTTCGAGAAAGATTTTTTCCGTGTTGCTGCCCTTATTGACGCGATAACAAAAAATAAAGGCCTGCAGCAGGCGCTTATCCAAGGGCAGCTCCGCGCTTTAGAAAAATTCAGCCGGGAAAACGTCAGCCAAATTCTGCTGCGGCACGTCGAAGAGGTCCGCCGGAAATGAGAATCGACCAGCTTATCCCCGCTTTCCACCGGGGCGACGCCATCGGCGACGAGGCCTCCTCTTTAAGGAAATTTTTCAGGTCGCAGGGTTTTTCTTCTGAGATTTACCGGTTGACCTGTGATAAGAGCCTTGAAGGGGAATCCAGCGAATTCTCCGTTTTCCCAGCGCCTGCGCCTTCCGATGTCGCCATCCTTCATTTTGCTCTTCCCTCGGCCCTCACAGAAGCTTTCCGCCGGCTGCCCTGCAAAAAAGCGATCATCTACCACAACGTCACCACTCCCGAATTTTTCCAAGGCTTCAGCGAAGAAATGGTCAGGCTGGCCCGCCTCGGCCGAGAGGAACTCCGGTCCCTAACTTATGTGGCTGACCTCGCCCTGGCAGACTCCCGCTTTAACGCTCAGGAGCTCGTTGATTTTGGGTTTAAAGAAGCCCATGTCTTTCCCCTGTTTGTGGATTTTTCGAAGTATGAGAAATCGATGAATACTTTCGTCCATAGATTATTCCGGGACGAGAGGACGAACGTCCTTTTTGTGGGCCGGGTCGTCCCCAACAAAAAAATCGAAGACCTGATCAAAGTCATCTTCTATTACAAAAAATACATTTCTCCATTGGTGAGGCTGATCATCGTCGGCAAGACATCCGCGCTCCCTGCGTATTACAGCAGCCTAATTCGCCTCGCCGACGACTTTCTCCTCAAGCCTGATGAAATCCAGTTCACGGGCCATGTTCCCGATGACGAGATGTTTGCCATCTACAGGGCAGCGGATGTTTTTCTTTCGCTGAGCGAGCACGAAGGTTTTTGTCTTCCGCTCGTGGAGAGCATGATTTTTGACGTGCCCGTCATAGCCTACAACTCCACTGCCGTTCCCGATACCTTAGACGGCGCCGGAATTTTGATCAGCGAGAAGAGAGTAGAAAGAGTGGCGGAACTCGTGGACATCGTTGCCCACAACAAGTATATTCGGGATAGAGTGATCAGGGAGCAGCGCGCAAGACTCGAAAGACTCAAGGCAGAGGGAAGAGAGCCCTTCCTTCTTCGCTGCCTGGAGCGTTTAACCCAGCAAAGGTCAGGCTGAGGATGAAAATCGGTTTTGTTGTCCAGAGATACGGACTGGATGTCCTGGGCGGGGCCGAGCTTTTGTGCCGTCTCGTTGCCGAGAGGCTTCAAGCGGCCGGCCACGATGTCGCTGTTTACACAACGTGCGCCAAGGACTACATCACCTGGCAGAATGAATTTTTGGCCGGAGAGACAATCCTCAACGGAGTCAAGGTCAAGCGGTTCAAAACGGAAAAGATCCGGGACATCAATTCTTTCAACGCGTACTCGGATTGGATTTTTTCTCATGACCACACCGAGAAGGACGAATGGGAGTGGCTGGAACGGCAAGGGCCGTATGTGCCCGCCCTTCTCGAGGCCTTGGAGAGGGAAGAGAACGAGCATGACCTCTTCGCCTTTTTTACTTACCTTTATTACACGACCTACTGGGGCTTCAAGAGAATCAAAGGCAAGAAGGCGCTTGTCCCGACGGCGCACGATGAGCCTCCCTTATATCTCGGGGTCATGAAGGAAGTCTTCTCTTCGTCTCACGCCTTCATGTTCAATACGGAGTCTGAGAGAAACCTGCTGGGCCGGCTGGTTTCCTTCGAGGGCAAGTTCCACGATGTCGCCGGCGTGGGATTGGAGATTCCGGAACGCTTTGAGGCCGCCGGTTTTTGCCGCAAGCATGGACTCATTCCTCCCTTTATCCTTTATGCCGGCAGGATAGAGCCGGGCAAAGGCTGCCAGGAGCTTCTTGATTATTTTCTCCGCTCGAGCCTGAAGAATCCTGACCTGAGCCTCGTTCTCATCGGAAAACTCCTGATGAGCCTGCCGGCCCATCCGAAGGTCAAATATCTCGGGTTTCTCTCTCCGGAGGAAAAAAACGCCGCCATGACTTCGGCTGATGTCACTGTTCACCCTTCCCGTTATGAAAGCCTTTGCATGGCGGCCCTTGAATCCTTGGCCGTCAAAACTCCCATTCTTGTCCAAGAAGCCGCCGAACCCCTCAAAGAGCATTGCCTCCGCGGACAGTGCGGGCTTTTTTATTCCAATGAGGGAGAATTTGAAACTGCGCTTAACCTTCTTCTTCGCGACTCAAGATTGAGGAAAACCTTAGCGGAGAATGGGTTTGCTTATGTTCGAGAAAACTACACCTGGCCGAAGGTCGTGGGCAAATATGAACGGCTTTTCCGTCATTTGACCGCAGAAGGAGAGCCGAGATAAAGATTTGAGAAGTTGACTTCATGCCGGGCGTGTGTTAAGGATTAGAAAGAACGGAAAGCGGCGCAATGGCTTTTGTTAATCACGTCACCAAAAATTTAGCCATCAAAATCGTCTACTATGGTCCGGGCCTGAGCGGCAAAACAACCAATCTCCGCTATATCTATTTTAAGCTGGACTCCTCCTCTCGGGGAGACCTCGTCTGCCTGGAAACGGACATGGAGAGAACCTTTTTTTTTGACCTGCTGCCGGTCAAGGCCGGTTTGATTGACGATCATAAAGTTCATTTCCAGCTCATGACTGTGCCCGGCCAGATCTTTTACGAGGCGTCCCGTCAGAGCGTGCTTCGCAATGCCGATGGGATTGTCTTTGTGGCGGACTCTCAAATCCCGCTTCTTGATGCCAACCTCGAGAGCTTTGACAACCTGAGGCGAAATTTAGTCCAGCTTGATGTGGATATCAACGCCATCCCTTTGATTTTCCAGTACAACAAGCGCGACCTGGACAATCTCATCCCGGTGGAGACTTTCAACAGGCTGCTCAACCCCCAGAATCTTCCTTACATCGAAGCCTCGGCCATCAACGGCGTAGGCGTGTTTGAGACCCTGAAGCAAGTGGCCAAGCAGACCGTTCCTGTGGTGAAAGAAAAAGTGCTGGGCATCAAACCCAAGATAGAGGATAGGACTGCCGAACAGAAGAGAATTCAAGAAGCCGTCAAAGAAGGTGCCCAGAGAGAGGAGGAAGTGGAATTTGTTCGTCCGGGTGAAGAGACCGGAGCCCATGTGAGAAAAATGAAACTCAGAACTCTCGAAGAGATAGAAAAAGAGCTGGAGAAATTGTCCCGCGAATTTCTGGATAGAGCCAAAAAGCCAAGAGTCTCCTAAAATCGGGGACACAATATCC
>CAZKEW010000019.1:0-19480 GCA_964551885.1 uncultured Eubacteriales bacterium | reverse complement strand
AAAAAGCCGAAAACATGCCCGCTCCAAGTGTCGATGACCTCTTCATCTACACCTACAAGGATATGACAGCCGATTTGACCGACGAGCTCAACGAGCTCAAGGCTTTTCTCAGGGAGGGCGGGAAATGATGCTCAACATGGTTCAGGCGCTTAGCCAAGCTTTGGTTCTGGAAATGGAGAGAGATGAGAGAGTCGTGGTTTTGGGAGAAGATGTCGGTGTGGACGGAGGGGTGTTCAGGGTAACAGAGGGCCTGCTCAAGCGATTCGGCAGCCAGCGGGTCATCGATACGCCCCTGGCCGAGTCCGCCATCGTAGGCGCCTCGATCGGCCTGGCTGTCGCCGGACTGAGGCCGGTCGCTGAAATCCAGTTCATGGGGTTTATTTACCTCGCTTTTAACCAAATCCTCTCCCATGCCGCCCGCTTGCGCAACCGCTCTCGAGGACGATACACCGTTCCGCTCGTCGTGCGAACTCCCTATGGCGCCGGAGTGAAGGCGCTTGAACATCACTCGGAGAGCACCGAAGCTTTGTTCTGCCAAATCCCCGGCCTCAAGGTTGTTGTGCCCTCTACGCCCTATGATGCCAAGGGTCTCCTCGTCTCCTCTATCCGCGATGATGATCCGGTCATATTTCTCGAGCCGACAAAGCTCTACCGCGCCGGACGGCAAGAAGTGCCGGAGGACCTTTACGAGATTCCATTAGGAAAAGCAAAGGTTGTTCGCGAGGGCGAAGGTTTAACCATCGTAGCCTGGGGAGCTATGATTCCTGTTGCCCAGAAAGCTGCGGAAATAGTGGAAAAAGAAGGCATTTTTCCCGAAATCCTCGACCTGAGGACCTTAGCGCCTCTTGACCGTGAAGCCATCCTCGAGTCGGTCAAGAAGACCGGCCGTCTTCTCATCGTGCATGAGGCGCCAAAAACCTGCGGCCTTGGAGCGGAGATCGCCGCCTTTGCGGCGGAAAAAGCCATGCTGCAGCTTGAGGCTCCCATCTTGCGCGTGACTTCGCCGGACATCACCGTGCCCCTGGCCAAAGGAGAAGATTACTATTATCCTAGCCCGGAGCGCGTGGTCTGGGGAATCAAAAAAATCAGGGAGTCGTGATCATGACCAAACAATTCAAATTTCCCGATGTCGGCGAAGGCATCACTGAAGGAGAAATCGTCCGCTGGCTGGTCAAAGAGGGAGACGAAGTCAAAGAAGACCAGTCTCTGGCCGAGATTGAAACAGATAAAGCTATAGTGGAAATGCCTTCTCCTTACAGCGGAACGATCCTCAAGCTTCATTTCAAGGAAAAAGAAATCATTAAAGTGGGCCAGGTCCTGGTGACCATCGGTGAAAAAGGCGAAGTGGTACCGGAAAAAGCTATCGAAGAAAAAATCGAAGAGAAAGCGGTGCCGGCTCCTTCTGTCGTCGGGGTCATTATCGATAGCAAAGAGAAAATCAGAGAGATTCTGGCAACGCCTAAAGTCAGGAAGCTGGCCCTGGAATTAGGGGTAGACCTAAAAGCGGTCAAGGGCACAGGACCCCAGGGAAGGATCACCGAAGACGATGTGAGAAATGCCAAGGCTGCCGCTGTGCCCGAAGAAGAAAAGAAGCCGGCGCTCCGCATCAAAGAAAAATTTGACTTCTACGGCGAGATCGACAGAATCCCGCTCCGGGGAGTGAGGAGAACTACGGCCAAGAGGATGGCGGAGTCTGTCTCCACAGCCGCGCATGTGACTCACTTTGATGAAGCCGATGTGACGGAACTTGTGAGAATAAGGGAGAGCTTAAAAGGACAGGCCGCCGAGAAAGGCATTAAGCTGACCTATCTTCCCTTCATCGTCAAGGCCGTGGTTGAGGCGCTCAAGCTCCATCCCCTGCTCAATGCCACGCTCAACGATGAGGAAGAGGAGATTATCGTCAAAAAATATTACAACATCGGCATCGCTGTTGATATCCCCGATGGGCTGATCGTCCCCGTGGTCAAGGCGGTTGAGCAGAAATCCATCCTCGACATCGCCGAGGAAATCCAGAATTTGGCCGAGGCGGCCAAGAAGCGCACGCTTGACCTCGCCGACCTCAAGGGCGGTACTTTTTCTATTACCAATGTCGGTATGATTGGCGGCGAAGCAGCTACGCCGATTCTTAATTATCCCGAAGTCGCCATCCTCGCGACACTGAAAATCAAAGATCGCGTGCGCGTCGAAAAAGGAGAAGTGAAGGTGAAAAAGACCCTGCCTCTCTGTCTTTCCTTTGACCACCGTGTCATCGACGGCGCCGAGGCAGCAAGGTTTATGAACGACCTCGTCGGGCTGCTCGAAAACCCGGATTTCTCATAGCGTATTGCCGAAGGCAAAAAAGAAGGCTAGTGTCTCTTTGGCTTTGTCGAAAAATTATGGGGACACGTACCTTAATTCAGAAATTCTTGTACATGTCCCCAAATTTTTTGCGTTACTTGACTTCGACGATCTTGTTGTCATCTCCGAGAATCAAGATCTTGGGCATGAAGAAATCAGTCTCCTCATCATCAAGAATGACATAAGAGACAGCGATGAGCTTGTCTCCTACTCGAGCCCTGTGGGCGGCGGCGCCGTAAACACCGACCTTCCCCGAGCCCTTCTCCCCCTTGATGAGATACGTCGAAAACCTCTCCCCGTTGGAAACATTGTAAATATGGACTTCCTCGTAAGGGAGCATGTCCGCCGCCTTCATTAAATCTTCGTCGAGAGAGAGGCTGCCTGCATAATCGAGGTTTGTCTCGGTGACCCGGGCATGCTGAATTTTTGCCTTTAGCATGATTCGTTTCATATCAGTTCACCTTCGCTTTCAGAATTATATTATCAATCAACCTGGCCTTGCCTATATAGACGGCTGCCGCAACGAGAACATCCCGGTCGATTGTTTCGATAGGGTTGAGCTCCTCGAGCTCAACAATTTCGACATAGTCAATCCTGGCCAGCGGCTCCTGCATGATGATGCCTTTCATCCGGCCGACGATGTTTGCGGCCTTTCGCTCGCCCTCCTCAAACATTATTTTGGCGTCCTTTAGGCTCTTTGTCAAAACAAGGGCGGCTTGGCGCTCTCTTTCGCTCAGGTAGATATTCCGTGAACTCAAGGCCAAACCATCTCTGTCGCGGACGATCGGCAGAATTCTTATTTCCACATCCAGGTTCAGGTCTTCGGCCATCTTCTGCAGGATAAGGGCCTGCTGGGCGTCTTTCTGCCCGAAGAAAGCCAGGTCCGGCTGGACAATGTGAAAGAGCTTGAGCACGACGGTCGTGACTCCTTTGAAATGGCCTGGCCTCGAGCGGCCGCAGAGTTTGTCCTGGAGGTCGGCGACTTCCACCGTCGTTTTGTAGCCTTCCGGGTACATCTCGCGCTCATCCGGAATGAAAAGATAATCGACCCCTTCCCTTTCCAGCAGATGTGAATCTCTTTCGAGGTCCCGGGGATACTGTTTGAAATCTTCTTTCGGCCCGAACTGGAGCGGGTTGATAAAGATACTGACGGCGGTCACATCCGCGCTTTTCCGGCATTCCCTCACCAGGCTCAGGTGGCCTTCATGAAGAAACCCCATGGTCGGGACAAAGCCGATGGTTCGATTCTGTGCCTTCGCTTCTTTGGCCACGGCCTTCATTTCAGCTATCTTACTCACAATTCTCATCTTTTTCCCTTCCCTTTCCGAGCCGTGTGATAGGAATGCTCTTCGTCGGGAAAAATCCCTTGTCTCACTTCCTCGCTGTATTTCTTGACCGCTTGAGTTATGACCGTTTGGAGGTCGGCATATTTCTTGACAAATTTCGGGTTATACCCGTTGGACAGCCCAACCAGGTCGTGGAAAACAAGAATCTGGCCGTCGCAGTGAGGGCCGGCCCCAATTCCTATGGTCGGCACTTTTAATTTTCGCGTGATAATCCCGGCCAAATCCTCGGGGATGCACTCCAGGATGACGGCAAAAGCGCCCGCCTTTTCGATATTCAGGGCATCGTCGATGATTTTGTTTGCCTCCGCCGCTTCCCCTCCCCTGACCTTGAACTGCCCTAAATGATGAATGGACTGCGGCGTGAGACCGACATGCCCCATAACTGGGATCTCCGCTTCGACCATAGCCTTGATGAGCTTTAACCTTTTCTTGGAGGCACCCTCGATCTTGACGCCCTTAGCCCCGGCCTCTTTGAGGAATCGGGAGGCATTGGCGATGGAATCGTCAACTGAAAGATGGAAGGAAAAATAGGGCATATCGCCGATGACCAGGGCGCGCCGCGTGGCCCTCGTGACGGCCTTGGTGTGATGGATCATTTCGTCCATCGTCACGGGAATGGTGTTGGGATAGCCCAAGACGACCATCCCCAGGGAATCGCCGACCAGGATGAGGTCCACCCCGACCTCATCGACAATCTTGGCCACGGGAAAATCATAGGCCGTGAGGGCCACGATTTTTTCTTTCCGGGCCTTTTTGGCCTGCAAGGAAGGGATGGTTACCGGGGAAATTAGTTTTTCTGACATGGTCAATCCTTTCTCCCCATCTCGCCTTTAGCCGCGAGATTGAGGTAAAGTCTCATTTAAAAATATCTATTTTTTGCGGGAGTCCTTATGGGCATAGCTCTGCGGAACATAATAGAGCGGCCCTTTTTTCATCTCGCTGACCTGGTTGACAATGTCCATGATTTCCTCTTCATGGGTCAAGTCGAGCTCGTCCGCCTTGACCACGAGCAGAGGCGCGGCCTGGTAATTGAAGAAAAAATAGTCAAATGACTCGACGAGGTCGCTCAAGTATTTCTCGGAGATGTTTTTTTCCACCGCACTCCCCTCCTTGGCAATTCTCTTGAGGAGAGTGGGAAATGAGATTTGGAGATAGACCACCGCATCCGGCCGCGGGATCCTCTCCGCCAGGATGCCGTAAATCCGCTCATAGACGACGAGCTCATCATCGCTGAGGGTCTGATAGGCGTAGATCTTGTCTTTCTCGAAGAGATAATCACAGATCACTCTTTCCTCGAACAAATCTCTCTGGGAAAGCCGGAGCTGCTGGTGGTAGCGGTTGACCAGGAAAACGAGCTGAGACAGGAAGGACGCTCCTTCCTTCTCGTCGTAGAAATCCTTGAGGTAGGGGTTTTCGGGCCTGTCGAGGACGATTTTTCCCCCGATCAACTGAGCCAATATCTGCGTCAATTTGGTCTTTTGAGACTTCGGCACGCCCTCGATGGCCAAATGGCGGAAAGGAATTTCGCCTTTTTTCATTTACCGTAGCCTGAACCTGGCGGACGCTTATTTCATATCTGATAAGCGCGGATTAGTCAATGAATCAGTCTTTTTTCTCTGCGACCGGCTCGACAGGAATAATGATCCAGGCGATGAGGTAAAAGATCAGCATCGGGACAAGGGCCGTGACGAGGGCGAGGCCGACAAAGATCAGCCTGACCAGAGAAACATCAAGATCAAAATACTCCGCCAGGCCGCCGCACACTCCCCCGAGCATTTTTTTGCTCAAAGAACGATAGAGTTTTTTAGTCATGCGAATCCTCCTATGTTTTCTTCGCCTTATCCAAAAATTCGTCGAGCTCACCGAGAAGGACATCCGGCTGGGAAACGCCGTCTTCCTTGAGGAGCTCCCCCAGAGTGCACCACAAGGGCTCTCCGCAGCGGATGCAGCGGACGCCGCGGCGGGTCAGAAACCCCACGGCCTCCGGAAAGCGTCTCACCAACTCTTCGACAGGCATTTCTGGGGTAATTATTGCGTTCATCAATCCCCGAATTTGATCCCTTGAGCCAGCGGAAGCTCGCGGGACCAGTTGATGGTGTTCGTCTGCCGGCGCATGTATTGTTTCCAGGAGTCCGAACCCGATTCGCGTCCACCGCCCGTCTCTTTCTCTCCTCCGAAGGCTCCGCCGATTTCCGCGCCGGAAGTGCCGATGTTGACGTTGGCGATGCCGCAGTCAGACCCCTGATGGGATAGAAATTTCTCCGCCTTCCGCAAATCTGTTGTGAACATGGCGCTCGAAAGTCCCTGGGGGACCTCATTGTGGAGCCTGATGGCTTCGTCAATATTTTCGTATTCAAGAAGGTAGAGGATGGGGGCAAAGGTTTCCTCATGGACAATCTCGGTCTGCGCTGGCATTTTAACGATCGTTGCCTCGACAAACTGCTCCCCGAGCTTTGGCAGGCGATGGCCGCCATAGATGACCGTTCCGCCTTGCTCCTTGGCTTTTTCCAAAGCCGCCATCATGTCTTCTACAGCGGCCTTAGTCACTAAGGGACCCATCAAGGTGCCGTCTTCGAGCGGATTGCCGATGCGCACTTGCTTATAGGCCTTGACCAGCCTTTTGGCGAGCTCGGCAGCGATGGATTTGTGCATGATGATGCGCCGCGTCGAGGTGCAACGCTGGCCGGCTGTTCCGACGGCGCCGAAAAGAATGGAGCGCACAGCCATCTCCAGGTCCGCATCTTCGGTCACGATGATGGCATTATTTCCTCCGAGCTCGAGGATGGTCCGGCCGAACCGGCGCGCCACGGCCTCGGACACCCGCCTTCCCATTTTTGTCGAACCGGTGAAGGAGATCAAAGGAAGGCGCGGGTCGTTGATCATCTTTTCGCCGACGGTTGCGCCCGAGCCGATGAGGAGGTTGAAGATGCCGGTGAGCCCATGGTCGGCCATGACGCTATTGGCGATGTGCTGCACAGCGATGGCCGTCAGAGGAGTATCAGAGGAAGGTTTCCAGACCACTGTATCCCCACAGGCCGCGGCAATCGCTGTATTCCAGGACCAGACTGCCACCGGGAAATTGAAAGCGGTGATGACGCCGATGGCGCCCAGGGGATGCCACTGCTCGTACATGCGGTGTCCCGGCCGCTCCGAATGCATGGTCAGTCCGTAAAGCTGACGGCTGAGGCCGATGGCGAAATCGCAGATATCGATCATCTCCTGGACCTCGCCCAGGCCCTCAGCCTTGATCTTTCCCATTTCCAGGCTGACCAATTCTCCCAAGGGCTCCTTGACTTCCCTTAGCGCCTGCCCTAAGTCGCGGACAACCAACCCCCGCTTTGGAGCGGGTTCCATCCGCCAGGCGCGAAAAGCGTTATCGGCCTGGCTAAGGACCTTCTCATAGGTCTTTTCCGTGGCCTGAATGACCTTGGCGATGGGTTCTCCTGTCGTCGGGTTGTAAGAGATGAGCTCGCGGCCTTTCGGGTCTTCGTACCAAGCCTTGGGGCCGGCGCAAGCTCCGACATTGATCTCTTTGAGATTGAGTTTTTTAAGTAAATTCTTCATTTTTGTCTCCTTTGTTTTTCAAAAGTACTCCTTATTTTTCAGCCGAGAAGGGATACCGGTAATTTTTCGGCGGGTTCAGGTTTTCTTTGACGGCGCGGGCGCTTACCCAACGGAGAAGGTTGAGGAATGAGCCCGCTTTGTCGTTTGTCCCAGAGCCTCTCGCGCCTCCGAAGGGCTGTTGATTGACCACGGCGCCGGTAGGCTTGTCATTGATATAAAAATTGCCCGCAGCATGGCGCAGGACCTTAAAAGCCTCGATTACGGCTTTCCGGTCTGTGGCGATAATGCTGCCTGTAAGCCCATATGGGGAGGTCGTATCGCAAATATGCAGAGTTTGGGTGAATTCCGCAGCCGGATAAACATAAATGGTCAGCACTGGCCCAAAGATCTCCTCCTCCATCAGCTTGTGCTTCGGGTTTGTGACCACAACCACCGTCGGGTCGATGAAATACCCTGTGGAATTGTCGTAGTTGCCGCCATGAACGATCTCGGCTTCGCTCGATTTCTTGGCATACTCGATGTATTCGACGATGCTCGAAAAGGCCGCCTCATCGATGACGGCGCCCATGAAATTCGTAAAATCGGTGACGTCGCCCATCTTGATCGTCTTGAGCTCTTCGACCATTCTCGTTTTTACGGCCGGCCAGAGATTGTCAGGGATATAGGCGCGGCTGGCTGCCGAACATTTCTGTCCCTGATACTCGAAAGCGCCGCGGATCAAGGCCGTGGCCACGACATCCACATCCGCAGAGGCGTGGACAAAGACGAAGTCCTTCCCGCCGGTCTCACCGACAATGCGGGGATAGCCCTTGTATTTCATGAGGTTGGCGCCGATGGTCTTCCACATGCCCTGGAAAACGCTCGTGCTGCCGGTGAAATGAACGCCGGCCAGGTCAGATTTCTCGAGGACCGGGTCGCCAACGTAACGCCCCGAACCGGGGATGAAATTGATCACGCCGTCAGGTAGCCCGGCCTCTTTCCAGAGCTGAGTCAGGAAATAGGCTGAATAGACGGCAGAAGAAGCCGGCTTCCAGAGGACCGTGTTTCCCATCATGGCCGGCGAAGTGGGCAGGTTTCCCGCGATGGCGGTGAAATTGAAGGGAGTGACGGCAAAGACAAACCCCTCCAGGGCCCGGTATTCCAGGTAATTCCAGGTCGCAGCCGAAGAATCAGGCTGCTGGGCATAAATTTGACCCATGTAGTAGGGGTTAAAGCGGTAAAAATCGATAAGCTCGCAGGCGGAATCGATCTCGGCCTGATGGGCTGTTTTCGACTGGCCGAGCATGGTGGCTGCGTTCAGGACGTAGCGGTATTTGGTGGCGAGGAACTCTGCCGCTCTGAGGAAGACGGCGGCGCGGTTCATCCAATCCATCTCCGACCAATCGTGCCAAGCCGCTTTGGCAGCTGCGACAGCCATTTCCACTTCTTTGGCTCCAGCCTTATGATACCGAGCCAGAAGATGGCGGTGGTCATGAGGGCAGCGGCAATCGGCCAGGTCCCCTGTTTTGACCTCTTTCCCGCCAATGATCAGGGGGAACTCGTGCTCCTCGCTGAGCATTTTTTTGAGCTGGTCTTTCAGCGCTTTCTTCTCCGGTGAGCCCGGCGCATAGCTAGAAACAGGTTCGTTCGAGGGCACCGGAATTTTTGTAAGAGCATTGATCATGATTTCCTCCTTATTGGATAAATAAAATATGAATTTCCTGGCAATCTGAGCGAAACCAGACTCCTGTCGAAAGGAGAGCTTATTATACACAAATTGGAGGGTTTGGTCATCATTTTCTTGGGTTATCTTCTATTCGGTTTAGGCTATCAAGAGGTTGAAAGAAGCTTCGGAAACGGCCTCGCTCCCCTTCAGGTTTTTAACGCCGTTCTCTCGCGGCCCTTCTCGGCGCCTGCGGAACTCGCACCTCAGATCGTAACGTTTCTCCCAAGACCGTATGTTCCTCCTTACGTTCCTCTTTTTTTGGTTTCAAGCTCAAACATCCTCGGCGTCCGGCCGAGCCGGGTTCCCTCGAAGGGCAGCTCAAGAAGGCTAAACCTTAAAGGGTCGCTGCAGCCGTTCCCGAAGCTCGCCAATCTGAAATTTTTCCTGACATTGCAAAAATTGCCTTATTTCTGCTAAATTAACAGGCTAAAATGTCATCGCGTCTTTGGCGGAAAAAGCTTCTTCTTGCCCTCACCGTTATAAGCCTCGGCACGGCCCTCTGCTTCCCTTCTCAGGAGAAGAAAAAGAAGGAAGAGCAGAAAGCAAAAAAAATCACCGAGGAAATCCTTGTCGTCGGAGAGGCGCCCAAGGAAATGCCCGTCTCCACCGTCTCCAAGGTCGAGCGCGAAAAGATTGAAGAACAAAGACCCCTTGACCTCTCTGAAGCCATCAAATTTGTTCCCAGCGCTTATGTCACCGTGGGCGAAAAGAATGAATTCACCCTGAAATTGAGGGGCATGGATTCCCGGCGCATCGCTCTCTTTATCGACGGCGTCCCCTCGTACGAGCCCTACTTCAGCAGCTTCGACCTGAAAACCGTCGAGGTGAGCTCTGCTGAATCCATCCAGGTTACAAGAGGTCCCGCCTCTGTCCTCTATGGGCCCAACACTCTTGGGGGTATTGTCAACGTCATCTCCCGGCGGCCTACGCCCGAACCCGCCCTCAACCTAAAGGCAAGTTATAGCGAGAACAAAACTCGGAGCCTCGGCCTTCACTCCGCCGCGAGCTGGAATAAATTCGGCCTCAGCAGCCATCTCCTCTTCCAGGATTCGGCTGGATTCTACTATTCCGATGGGAATAATAGAATTAAGAGGACCAACAGCGACTACGAGAGGCTGAGCGTGAACGCCAAACTCTATTACACGCCTTCCAGCCGGATGGAAATCCTCGTCAACGGCAGCCTCTATCACTCTGCCTACGGCCTGCCTCCTTCCGTGTCCTCCACGAGGCCACGCTATTGGCGTTTCAAAAACTGGGACCGTTACACCTTGAACGCCGGCGGGTTCACAGCGCTCGGGCAGAAGTCCTTGCTTCGCTTCCGCGCCTACTGGGTCCAGTACGACAACACCCTCGATGCGTTTAAAGACGCAGAAATGACGCAGCGGCAGTATGAAAGCGCCTTCGACAACTCGGTTTTCGGCGCCTTTGCTCTGGGAGATTTCCCCACAAGCCCCGCCAACACGGTGAAATTGAGCCTGACCCTTCAACAGGAGATAGCACGCCAGCAGGATGATACCGGCCTGCCATGGCAGCGCTACAATCAAGGGACTTATTCGGCCGCCTTCGAGGACCATTTCGTCCTTTCTCCATCCTGGACGGTCATCGGCGGCGCCAGTCTTGATTATCTTGACAAGTTCGAGGGAGGAAGCAGCCGGAAGATTAACCCTTTGGCAGGCATCAAGTTCTCTCCGCAGGAAAACATCGAGCTCCACTTGTCCTTTTCCCGTAAATCCAGGTTCCCTTCGATGCGCTCCCTCTACGCCCCGACCTCGGGTAACCCGGACCTGCGCTCTGAAGCCGGTGCTCTCTGGGAGATGGGATTCTCTTGGAATCGGAGGATCTTCTTCTCAGGCGCCGTCTTTCTCAGTGAGTTCAAGGATATGATCGAAAGCATAAGGCTCCCTGACGGCACCCGGAGGTTTTACAACATCGGCAAGGCTTATATCAACGGCCTGGAAATCCAGATGCGTAAATCAGCCGGGCCCCTGACGGCCACCCTAAACTATACTTATCTCGACCACAGAAACCAGAGCGAAGACCGGCCGCTCGATGCCCTCCCCGGCCACGCCCTGAATTTCGACCTGGGCCTCCATCTTCTCCGGAAGCTTTACTGCGGCTTTTTCGGGCTTTATGCCTCATCCTCTTCCTGGTATGACATATCAGCAACGAAAAGCCTCAGCATCCCTTCTTATTTTTATTTGAACACGGTCCTCTCTTATGCGTTACCTCGGGTAGAATTCTTTATCAAATTGACCAATATCTTCAACGAGGATTATTACACCGAGCCGGGATTCCCCTGCCAGGGTCGCACCCTTGAAGCAGGTTTCAGAGCGGATATCCTCGGGAAAGACTGAATTCTTCTGGCGTCAAAGGCCGAGATCGGCCGCGATTCCCTGCATGGCTTTTATGCAGATAGAGATGAATTCATCCAGGCCCAGGCCGATGTTGCGGCATTCCTCGATCTCTTCCCTCTTGGCGCCGCGGGCAAAGCTTTTTTCCTTATAGCGCCTTTTGACAAACTCCAAATCGACGTCCTGGAGTTTGCGCGTCGGATGCATCAACGTCGCGGCGATGATCAAACCAGTCAGCGGGTCTATGGAAAAAATGGCCCAGTCCATTGCGTTCTCGCAGGGAACTTTGGCGGCATGAGCTTGGACGGCGTGAATCACGGCCGGCTCGAGGCCCAACTCCTGCAAAATTTTGACTGTCTCGGTGGTGTGGAGTTCCGGGCTTTTCTCGGTCAATTCATAATCGAGGTCGTGCAAAATTCCTGCCAGCGCCCATCTTTCCGCATCCTGGCCAAGCCTCTCCGCCACAGCTTTCATGCAGCTTTCCACGGCCAAGCTATGTTTAACCAGGTTCTTGTTCTTGAGATGTTTTTTGACCAGCTCCAGGGCGTCTTCTCTCTTCATCGTTTCACTCCTTTCTTGTGATTCTGTTTGAAAATTTTATTTTTCTTTCTGGGCAATTTCAAAGGGAATTTCAGCTTCCATCGTCTGCTTTTCATCGCTCACTTTGACTCCGACCGTATAACTCCCTTCTTTTTCAGGAAACCAGGCCCAGGAATTCCTCTCCGACTCTTTCTGGACGATAACTTTTTCTTCTCCTGTTCGGAGAAAGAACTCGTATTGGGGAAGATAAAACCCGACCGTGGATGCTGTAAAACTGATTTCTGTTCCGGCCTGCTGGGGAGAGGACAAGGAGGCCGTTAATTGAACCTTGACCTCTTTGCGGAGATAAACAACCGTCCCTTTATTCTCGAGGTAATCATGAAGATTGATCAGAACATAAGGGTCATCCCACAAGGGATTGGCCTTGATTTCGGTCGTGGCGTCATACCTCCCAATTTCCTTGCCTGTCTTCCTGTCCAGGCAGAAGAGGATGGAAGAAAACGAAGTGACCAGGATTTTATCGGCGCTGAATTCGAGGTCATAAGCGCTCCGCGAAGGAACGATCCACCACCAGAGAATATCCCCGCCTTTTTTATCTATACAGTAAAGAACGCTGTTGGAGGCGAGGAAAAAAATTCTTTTCTCGTCGGCACGCGGCGGCAGAAGGAGTTTCCCTCCTGCTTTGATTTTCCATTTTCTTTTCTTGCTCTTCAGGTCAAAGCACTGGAAGGTGGCGTCATCGGTCCCCAAGTATATCCGGTCGCCGTCCACAAGCGGAGTGATGCGAATGGGACTTCCAATTTCAACAATACCCCCGAGGTCCTCGTTCCGGTTGATAAAATAAAGTTTGCCATCGGTGCAGCCGACGATGATCTGGCTTCCCCAAAAGACGGCGCCGGCCTCAAATGCTCCACCGGCTTTGAGCTGCCAAAGGCTTTTTCCCGAAGACTGGTTCATGGCTAAAAATATTCCTTCCTGGGTGCCCACGTACGCTTTGTCCTGACGCCAGGATATTGCGGATGAGATCTTCCCATTGATCTCTTTCGTCCAACGGAGCGTCCCGCTTTTATCGAGACAATAGATATTGTTATCTTGATCCCAGATAAGAATATTTTCTAAGCTCACCGATGGCGGACAGCCGAAAGGCGAATCGGCAGCGTACTTCCATTTGATTTTTGGAGCCGAGCCCTCCAGACAGTAAAGCAAACCTTTGTCCGTGGCAAAATAGAGATTTCCGTCGGCTTTCTGGATAGCCTGGATGATCTTCCCCTCGTAGGGAATCCTACCCGCCTCTTCCAACGGGAAACCCACGCCGCTCGGATAAGGAGCTATTTTCGCCTTGGAAAGAGAGCAAGAAAGGCTAAAAGAAATCAAGGCCAATAGGAGAAATCTTCTCAATCCTCTTCTCATCCTGGGGCTTAATCATACCACTTTTTGTTCTCTCCTCTCAATCTTTACATGAGGAGGGGAAGCTGATATCATGCCGGAGAGTAGGCCGCATGGTCAACTACATCCAGCTCTACAAGATCAGAAAAAGAGTGAAGAAAATTCTCAAAGATAAAATCTCTGACCAAGAGCTGGCCACAACCAAGACTTCGTGTTTAGGGTGCCTCGCCGATGACATCAGCTGGGCGGTCTATTATCTGCTGAAAGAAAAAAAAGAAGGAGAAGAGTGAAAAATCAGCGGCTTTCCTCGGCCTTTATTTTCTCCTTGATCTTCTGCCACCAGTCCATCCTCTTCTTGATCTCTTTTTCCAACCCTATGCTTCCGGGAGAATAATATTTCCGGCCTTTGAGCTTCTCCGGGAAAGTCTCCATCGAGGTCGTGGAAAAGGCAAAATCGTGGGCATAGGCATAATCTTGGCCATAGCCGACCTCTTTCATCAGCCGCGTGACGGGGTTCCGGAGATGTAACGGAACGGGCTCATGCGGACTGGCCTCCACATCCTTCATCGCTTTGGAAAAAGCCGAGTAGGCCCGGTTGCTTTTTGGAGCGGAGGCGAGGTAAATGACGGCCTCAGCTAAGGCGAGCTCTCCTTCAGGCGACCCGAGAAAATCGTAAGCTTCTTTGGCCCGGAGGGCTATGGAAAGGGCCTGGGGGTCGGCCAACCCGATATCTTCCGAGGCAAACCTCACCAGCCGGCGGGCGATGTAAAGAGGGTCTTCGCCTGAAGAAATCATCCTCGCCAGCCAGTAAAGCGAAGCATCCACATCGCTGTTGCGCAGGCTTTTATGCAGAGCCGAGATCAGGTTGAAGTGTTCCTCGCCGCTTTTATCGTAGAGGAGGGTTCTCTTCTGCAAGGCTTCCTGAACTTCCTCCTGGCCGATCTGTTTGTCGTGGACCAGGCTGGCGGCTATCTCCAGGGTGTTGAGAGCCCGCCGCGCATCGCCGTTGGCATAATCGATGATGAGCTTGCGAGCTCGGTCGTCGAGCCGGAGTTTCAATTTCCCCAGTCCGCGTTCCTCATCCTCGAGAGCGTCTTTGATGATGTGGGACAGAGCCTCCTCTGTGAGCGGGTTGAGGACAAGGACTTTGGTGCGCGAAAGCAGCGGGGCGATGACTTCGAACGAAGGATTCTCGGTGGTTGAGCCGAAAAGGATGACGTCTCCCCTCTCCACATAAGGCAGGAAAGCTCCTTGCTGGGCTTTGTTGAAGCGGTGGATTTCGTCGATGAAAATGATGCTCGGCTTGCCGTACATCTTTTTATGGCTCTCGGCTTTGGCCATAACGTCTTTGACTTCCTTGATCCCGGAAAGCGCGGCGGAGAAAAAAAGACAGGGGAAATCAAAATGCCTGGCCAGCATCATGCCCAGAGTGGTCTTCCCCGAGCCGGGAGGTCCCCAAAAAATGAGAGACACCAGGTGGCTTGACTCGATGAGCTCCGAAAGGATTTTCCCCGGGCCGAGCAGATGTTCCTGGCCATAAAACTGGCTAAACGATCGCGGCCTCATCCTTTCGGCAAGGGGGGTGTGCGTCTCGTTCTTATCCATGGGCGAGCTTTTCTAAGATTATATCAGATATCCCCCCTGAATTTAAGATGATGGTCTTTAGGCCCTTCTCAATATGCTCCTGCCCCACATGAACAAGGCGCAATAAAAAATCAACAAGATAAAAGGCTCCACGGGAACTCTGAACCTCAGGTTGTTGATCCCGGCATTGGTGAGAAGGACAGAGACGAGAAAGTTATAGTGGATAATCCCTTCCATGAGCCAGAGCAAGTGAAAAACATCCTTCCTTTTCCGGCTCGTTATGATGAAGGCCACGGGCACGAACAAGATAAGGATGAGCAAGGTGATGACATTTCTAAAGACCTTGGCATAAACCTGGAAGAAGAATCTGAAGAGCCTGGCCAGGAACTTGACATGAGAAAAAAGCATTTTGTTGTGGGGAATTGTCCAGAACCAGGAGTGGTCAAAGTAATCAGAAGCTGCTACCGGGACGAGCTTCAAGTAGTCCCCGAAGTTCTCCTTGATGAGTCTGACATTAAACTTCATCAGAATCCTGGCAATCTCAGCGTCCGGCACCTTCATCTCTGTAGAAAGGCGGTAGCCGAAATTGTACGGCCGCCCTTTTTCCTCGCTGAAGATTTCGGCATATTTATCCAATTCCTGATCGCTGCCCTTTTTGTATTTCTCATAAAAGTTCAGGGTATAATAGCTCAACTGGTAGTGTAAAATAAGAGAAATGCCAAAATAATCGTATTTGATCTTGTTCCTCAAGGACCAAGACCCGACCCCGACAAGGTTGATGAGCAGGAAGACCGCCAACGGCTTGGCATATTTCTTCAGATAGCCTCCTTTGACGACTTGCCGGAGGTGACTGAGCGCAGTCAACCCCGGTAGAAAGGCAAAAAAAGCGACATAGGTCGGCCTCGTCAGAAGCAGCCAAACGGAAAAGAGGCCGGCCAGATAAGGAGCGGATCGCTTTCCTTCAAAGATCTTTAGGTAAAAAAGAAGCGTCAAACCGAGAAGAGTGAAGGTCAGGGTCTCCGTGAGGATGAGAAATTCAAACCCGATGACGAAATAGTCAAGGTTGAAGATCAACCCCATAAACAAGGCGAACCCTTCGCTTCGGGTGAGGCGATTGGAGAGGGCATAGACCAGATAAGTGTTGACCATTCCGAGAAGAAACATTTGGAAAAAGACAATCAAACGCAGGTATTGCGGGGTAATCGACAAAAGGTCATTGAAAAATTGAATGGCTTCTATGAAAAGAGGATATCCCGGCGTCCGCACCGGATGCATGTCCCGCAGAACAAGATAAGTGACGGAATCCGTATTGAGCAAGGGGGTAACGTTCTCAAAGATGAAGACCCGCATGACCAGCGCCGCAGCAAGCAACATGATGAGCGCCAAGTGTTTGGTGAGAAAGGCAAGAATTCCTGGCCTAACTGTGAATGGTCGGGTCTGATCCTTAGGCGATTCCATGAAATCTCTACAGTGCCCTCCATGACCCATCTTTAGAGAACAGAATTCCGCTCTTTTTCGAGGCGGCTTTCCCGGCGAAAAAGCTAAGGACGAAATTAGCCCTTACTATTCTCCCGCCTTCGGGCCAATCATAAGAGACAATGATCCCCCGGTCGATCTCGAGAGCAAAGCCCGGCATGGACGTCTCGATAGAATCTTCGTAGCGAAAAGTCTTTACTTCCTTCCATTCCATCTCTTGGGAAGGAGCAAAGACAAAAAACTTATAGTGGTCCTTGTGAAATTGCATTTTATACCGGTAACTCCGGTGGAGGGAAAGTTCTTGAAATGTGAAAAGACGCAGGCTGACCAAACGGACGTTCTTATTCAGAAAATAGGTCTCCCGGCGCAGAAAATAAAGCCCGGCTGTGGCAACAAGGAGAAGCAGCAGACCGGCTATCCAAGCTTTTTTCCTAAACAGATGTCCCATTTCAAAATTTCAAGCCGAAAAACTCTCTGAGCCGGCTCATTATAATCATTTTGAATCATAGGAGTCAATGAACGCACTGCCTTGACGAGCCCATAAAGACATGATATTGTTAGCTCATATTTTAGAGGAATCGAGAGGCGGACTTTGCGGGCCAGACCGTTGAAAAGCGAAAAAACGCAGGACAAGCTCTTCTACCGGCTCGATGAAGTCAGCCGCCTTGCCCAGATCGAGCCTAAAGTCATCGATAGATGGGAAAAAGAATTTCCGTTCCTCCATGCCGGCCAGACGGGCGGCGGACAGAAAATATTCCGCCAAAAAGACTTGGAGATCATCCTTCGGTTGAAAGAGCTCCTGCTCAAAGACGGCCTGACTCTAGCCGGAGCCAAAAGAAGGATCGAGGAAGAATTTGGAGGGAAACCGGCTGAGCCGGTGCACCCTGACCATTTGAAAAAAGTCCTTTACGAGGTTCGCGAGCGACTGCAAGAGATCGCCAGTTCGCTCAAAAAAGGGCCAAGAAAACTATAAAATTTATCCCCATATCTGCTATAATGTTTCCTTCTTGATTCGGGACGTGGCGCAGCTTGGTAGCGCACACGCTTGGGGTGCGTGGGGTCGGCGGTTCAAATCCGCCCGTCCCGACTATTTTTTCCCTTGCGAGGTCACCAATAGCGGCCAGCTTTTAGCCATTATCAGGAGAAAAACATGAGCCCAATCAAAAAGCAAAAAGCCACAGACGACCTCAGAGGACAACCTCATAACGTCCTTGAATTGGTCGGCTACCAGGCCGGCTCGATCGTCAGCCGTGAGATCATCAGCCAGAAAACAGGGACGGTCACCATTTTTGCTTTTGACGAAGGCCAGGGCCTCAGCGAGCACACCGCACCGTTCGATGCCTTGGTCTATGTTATCGACGGCGAAACAGACATCGCGATCTCCGGGCAAAGCCACCTGCTGACCCGAGAACAGATGATCATCATGCCGGCCAACAAACCCCACTCTCTCAAGGCTTTGAAAAAGTTCAAGATGATCCTGGTCATGATCCGCTCCTGACGCCCGCGATGAAGCCTTTGATCCTCCTCACCAATGATGATGGTTATTTTTCTGAAGGCATCCAAACGCTTGCCCGCCGTTTGAAGAATCTGGCGGATATCTTCATCGTTGCCCCGGACAGGGAGAAAAGCGCCACTTCCCTTTCCTTGACTCTCCGACGGCCACTCCGAGTCCAGAAAATAAGGCGAAATATTTTTGCTGTGGACGGCACTCCGGCCGACTGCATCTATCTTGCCCTCAAAAAGCTGCTGCCGCGGCCTCCCAGCCTGATAATCTCCGGACTCAACCATGGCCCTAACCTCGGCCAGCAGGATATCTCCTACTCCGGCACCGTGGCCGCAGCCCTCCAGGGAACCTTTCTCCAGATAGCTTCTGTGGCGGTTTCTGTTTTGCCCGGCAAAAGCGGTGAATTTGACTTTGATTTCTCAGCCAAGTTTGTCTCAAAGGTCGCCGAGAGGCTGTTCGAAAAGAGACTTCCCGCCGGGCTGACTCTGAATATCAACATCCCTCCCCCTCCCATCAAAGGAATCAAAATCACCAAGCTGGGGGAAAAGCGGTACGATCCTGAAATCATCGAGAAAAAAGACCCGCGCGAAAATACTTATTTCTGGATCGGGTCGGGAAAACCTCAGGCTTTGGGGGACGAAGCGACCGATGTCCGTGTCGTCCAACACGGCTATATCTCCATCACGCCGCTCCACACCGATTTGACAGACTACAGAGCCCTAACTCTGCCCTCCCTAAAAAAAATCTTTCACGATCTGGATTGACGGGCCTCCCGCCGATGGCGGAAGAACTCGACGACGGCAGGAATCATGGAAATGATAATGATAGCAATAATCACAAAGCTGAAGTTGTTTTTGACAAAATGAATATTCCCAAAAAAATAGCCGCCGAAGACAAAAATCGCGACCCAGCCGATGCCTCCGATCACATTGTAACTGATGAATTTCCAGTAGGACATGCTGCCGATTCCCGCCACAAACGGAGCGAAGGTCCGGATGATCGGGACAAACCGGGCGATGATGATCGTCTCAGCGCCATATTTCTCGTAAAATCGGTGCGTCCGCTCAAGATATTCTTTCTTGAAAAATCGCGTTTTCTCCTTGGTGAAAATCCGCGGCCCGACAAAATGTCCAATCCAGTAATTCACTGTATCACCGATAATGGCAGCAGCACTGAGGATAAAGAAGAGCCACCAGACGTTCAAAGCTTTAGCTGCGGCAAAAGTGCCCGCCGCAAAGAGAAGGGAATCGCCGGGGAGAAAAGGCGTGGCCACAAACCCCGTCTCGCAAAAGATGACCACAAAAAGGATCAAATATGTCCAGGCGCCGTAGTGCTGGATCAGCGCGCTCAAATGTTTGTCGAGATGGAGGACGAAGTCAATAATCCGTGAGATAAACTCCATTGAAGCTCCTGAGAACAACCATCTTTAATATACTCTCCCTGCCGTGTCAAGGAAATATAACCGGGGTCAGGTCTTCATTCTTCACATAAAAAATAAAGCGCGTTCCCCAAGGTCAAGAAACCAGGGATAAGCGGGGATCTCCCCGCCGGGTCGCTCCAGGCCGGGGTTTTTTAGGATTCGAGATGCTCCTAAGATAGAGTTTTGATAGAATAGAAAAGAGAATACAGGACGAAGATGGCGCCGCATTTGAAGATAAAAAAAATTGACACTGCGCTGGCTAAGCTC
>CAZKEW010000018.1:0-19543 GCA_964551885.1 uncultured Eubacteriales bacterium | reverse complement strand
TTGAACATGTGGCTGGCTGTTTCTATAATAAGGAGAAAAATAAATGGCGGGAATATGATAAAATAGCGGGCGAGTGAATGCAGCCATGGAAAGGTTGAAGGCCGAATTCCGGGACAAAGACCTTTTCGTCCGTCTGTTCGGCGAGAACGTCTATGCCGTCGGCGGCTACGTCCGAGATCTGGTTATGGGGACGCCTTCGGAAGATGTCGATATTCTTATCATCCGGACCCCTTTAGAAGAGATTATCCGCAAAATAAGCTCTTACGGAAGAGTCGATCTTGTCGGAAAGAGCTTCGGGATCATCAAATTCACCATCCATAAAAAGACCTACGACATCGCTCTTCCACGAAAAGACGTTCCCAAGGAAAGATCAACGCGCCGCCACAAGGATTTCCTCATCTCCGCAGACCCGGATCTTCCGATCGAAAAAGACCTCGAAAGGCGCGATTTCCGCTGCAACAGCATGGCCCTGCGGCTGCGGGACGGCGCTCTCATCGATCCCTTTGACGGGTTCAAAGACACAAAAGCCAGGCTCATCCGTCTGACCAACTCGCGGGCCTTCCCCGAAGACCCGCTCCGCGTGCTCCGGGTGGCCCGTTTTTCCTCCGTCCTTCAGTTTTCCGTTGATCCTGCGATCTACGAAATAGCCAAGGAGATTGACCTGCGCGGTTTAAGCGTGGAGAGGATCAATGAAGAGATATTCAAAATCCTCCTCCTTTCTCCCCTCCCCTCTATCGGCCTGGAAGAGCTCTTTAAAGTTGGAGCCCTGAGGCAGCTTTTTCCCGAGATCTACAGGCTCACGCTCTGCATCCAGGATTCCCTATTCCATCCGGAGAAAGACGACTACGGCCATCACAGCGTTTGGCAACATACCAAGCTGACGGTGGATCAGGCCAAGGTTTTGTCCGACCTGGCCGGATTAGATCAAGAGCGAAAACTCTGCCTTCTCCTGGCCGCGCTCTACCATGACGTCGGCAAGCCGGCCACTGCCCAATGGGAACACAAGCGGGGCCGGATGGTCATCACCAATAACGGTCATGACCTGGTGAGCGCCAGAATCGGTAAGAAAGTCCTGGCCCGGTTCAGGGTTTTCTCCTGGAACGGCTACAATCTCAAAAAAATGGTGCCTCTTCTCATCAAATCTCATCACCGTCTTTCTGAATTGTGGCAGAACAGGGAGGCCGTGACTAAAAAAGCCTTCAACCGGCTGGCGGCCGAGACAAATGGAGAAATCGAGCTTTTGGTCTATCTGGATGCTGCCGACCGGGCCGGCCGGAAAGAAAGGCTGGTCAAATGCCTGGACAGGCAGGGAAATTGGCTTTTACGAAAATTTGAGCAGTTGAACGTCAGCAAGGAGACCATCGCGCCCTTAATCATGGGCCGGGATTTGCTCAAAATCGGCGTGCCGTCTGGTCCGGCCATGGGAAAAATACTCAAGCGACTTTATGAGCTCCAGTTGGATAATGTGTTCGAGACAAAGGCGCAAGGGTTGAAGGCGGCCGAGAAAATCATCAAGGGGAAAAGGCAATGAAAATCCTGGTCTGCGGCGGAGCGGGGTACATCGGCTCTCATACCGTCAAGGAACTCCTTGGCGAAGGGTTTGAGGTCGTCATTTTCGATAATTTCTCCTCCGGAAGGAAAGAGCTTCTCGTCGGCGGAGAACTTATCCACGCCGATTTAGATGATAAAGAGGCCATCCAGAGAGTATTCCGTTCACGAGAAATCGGAGCCGTGCTCCATTTTGCCTCCCTCATCCAGGTTGGAGAATCCTTCCTCAAACCTCAAAAATATTATACCCATAACCTCAGCACCAGCTTAAACCTCCTCGAGGTTATGCTGGAAGCTGGAGTTAAAAAGTTCATTTTTTCCTCAAGCGCCGCCGTCTACGGCGTCCCTGAGATAACGCCTATTCCGGAATCGCATCCTCTCAACCCGTTCAACCCTTACGGACAGACAAAGCTTTTCGTCGAAAAGATTCTCCAGGATTATGAGAAAGCTTATGGTTTAAAATTCATCTCTCTCCGCTATTTCAACGCGGCAGGTGCGGACCCCGAAGGACAGTTGGGTGAGATGCATGACCCCGAAACTCACCTTATCCCCAATGTCCTTCTCTTTCTGCTCGAAAAAAAGAAGACTTTTGAGCTCTACGGAACAGACTTTCCCACTCCTGACGGCACAGCGATCAGAGATTATATCCATGTCACCGACCTCGCATCCGCTCATGTCCTTGCTCTTAAAAGACTCCTGGCCGCTTCAGAAAGCGATTTTATAAACCTGGGCACCAACAAGGGTTATTCTGTTTTAGAAGTCATAAGAAAGGCAGAAGAAGTCACCGGCCGGAAAGTGGCCTATAAGGCCATGCCGCGCCGATGGGGAGATGTACCAGTGCTCTTGGCTTCAAAAGACAAGGTTGAACAGGTGCTGGGCTGGAGGCCCCGCTATTCGCAGCTTGAAACTATCATCGAAACGGCCTGGAACTGGCACAAGAAACAGTGATTTCGCGGGTTGACGCCTCGTCTCTTAAATGGTATAAAGTTCCTTCGAGGAAAAATGAAAAAAAATAGAAAGAAGGCTTATATTCTTATTTTAAGCCTGGCTCTTCTCGCCTGGGCCTGTTCTTCATCCAAGACCCCAAAAAATGTCGTTACCCAGCCTCCTCCTGAGCCTGCCCAGAAAAAGCAGCCTGCTGCCCCCGCTCTTCAAGAACAAGCCCCTCCAAAGGAGGAAGCGCCGCTGGTGGTCAAGGAAACGGAAGACATCCAAGAGGAGATCGCTGCGGAAAGCCAGAATCAAGAAAATCAGCCCTATACAGAAAAAGAGGAAGGCGCGGCGCTTTTAGAAGAAGCTTTGAATACGTATCAAGATGCTCTGGCGGCATGGGAAAGAGGCGAGTCAGATGCGGCTCTCCAGGCTCTTGATGAAGCTTATGGACTCATTCTTAAGGCCCAGTTGCCTCTGGACTCTCCCCTCTGCCAGGAGAAAAATGATCTCAGGCTTCTTATTGCCCAGAGGATTCAGCAAATCTATGCATCCCGTCTCGCTACTGTGGGAGATAATCACAAGACTATCCCTCTTGAAGAAAATAAAGATGTCAACGAAGAGATCGTCTCTTTCCAAACAAAGGAAAGAAAATACTTCGAAGAAGCCTACCAGAGATCCGGATTTTATAGAGACATGATCCTCAAAGAGCTGAGGAAAGAGGGGCTGCCCGACGAGCTCTCCTGGCTTCCGCTGATTGAAAGCTGGTACAAAATCAAGGCCCTTTCCAAAGCCCGGGCTCTCGGTTTGTGGCAGTTCATTTCCTCGACGGGCTACCGCTTCGGCCTCAAACGCGACCGCTGGGTCGATGAACGGATGGATCCGGTGAAATCAACCCAGGCGGCAGTCAAGTATCTTGCCGAGCTTCATTCCTTTTTTGGAGATTGGACCACAGCGTTGGCGGCCTATAACTGCGGAGAAATCCGGGTCCAGAATGTCATCCGCACCCAGCATGTCGACTACCTTGATAATTTTTGGGATCTCCACCGCCAGCTCCCCCGTGAGACAGCCCGCTTCGTCCCCAGGTTTATTGCCGCTGTTCTCATCATTAACAACCCGGAAAAATATGGATTAAACCTTCCCCCGCCCTTCCCTCCTCTCAAATTCGAAACCATTACGGTCAATCAGCCCTTCAAGATCTCCTCATTAGCCGCATCTCTGAGAGCAGACCCTTCAGAACTTGCCTTTCTCAATCCCGAACTGCGCCATGACTCGACGCCGGCCTATGATTATGCACTTCGTGTTCCAGCCGGCTATGCCGAAAAGGCGCAGCTCTCTGTGAACAGCCTTCCCCGCTGGGTCCCACCTGAAATTGATTATTCCTGGCACTATGTCCGCCAGGGCGAAACGCTCTCCACTATCGCCGCGCGCTATAGAACGACCGTGTCCGCCATCGCCCGGTTGAACGCACTGCGCAGCGTGAACTTGCTGAGGCCCGGCCAAAGGTTAAAAATTCCAGGACGCGGGGCGTCTGTGGTGTCGTCTGCTCCCGCTCCCAAGAAGCCTGCTCCTCGAGCCGGCGAAAAGACCGCCATCCCGTACAGAATCAGTGCCGGGGATACCCTGTACAGTATTGCCAAAAAGTTTGGTATGAATCTCGATGATTTTCTGCTCTTGAACGGCTTGACCAGCGACGCCAAGATTTATCCGGGACAGGAAGTCTTGGTCGTCCCCAAAAACTAACCCCCTTTACTTGGGCTTTTTAGATTCTTTTTGCTTCTTTTTCTTTTCCTTCTTCTTGTATTCCGACCCGACAAGCTCCAGCATGGCCATCTGGGCTCCATCGCCCGAGCGCAGGCCCAGCTTGACAATCCTGGTATAGCCGCCCGGTCTCTCTCCGAAACGAGGGCCCAATTCATCGAAAAGCTTAGTGACCACTGCTTCCTTACGAATGAAGGCCGTGACCCGCCGACGGCACGCAAGAGACCCTTTCTTGGCCAGAGTGATCATCTTCTCAGCTAAGGGCCTGGCTTCTTTAGCCTTGGCTAGAGTTGTTCGCACTCGCTCTTTTTCGAGGAAGGAAGTGACGAGGTTGCGCAGCAGAGCCAACCGATGAGAGGTTGGCCGCCTTAATTTCCTACCCTTGACCTGATGCCTCATTCACTGAACTCCTTTCGTTTCTTTTCTTCTTGAAGTTCGTTCTGGATCCTTTCGACGAGCTTGGGGTGAAGGTCCAAATTCAACCCGAGGTTCAAATTGGTCAGGGTCTCTTTGATTTCGGCCAGAGATTTGCGGCCAAAATTCTTTGTTTTGAGCAATTCGTCCTCTGTCTTCCGGACCAGCTCATAAATTCGTTCGATCCCGGCCGATTTAAGGCAGTTACTGGAGCGGACGGAGAGCTCAAGATGCTCAATGGGCTTCAAAAGAACGTCTAACTGAGACAAATAAGGAATTTCTTTCTTGGCAATAATGGGTTCTTTCTCCAAAGGCTCATCCACAATATTCAAGAAAATGGCCAAATGATCTCTTAGGATCTTGGCCGATTGTGAGAGAGCCTCTTGAGGTGTGATGGCTCCGGTCGTCCAAATTTCCAAGCTGAGATTCTCGTAGTCAATCCGCTTCCCCACCCGGGCCTGCTCAACCCGGTAGTTCACCTTCTTGATTGGAGAATGAGAAGAATCGAGGGGAATATAATCCACGCTCAAGCCCTCTTCAAAATTATGCTCGGCCGAGACATAGCCGCGGCCGTTTTTAACCACCATTTCGATATCCAGCTTGCCATCCCGGTCAAGAGAAGCGATATGGACGTCTTTATCGAGAATCTCGATGTCCCCGTCATGGGCAATGTCCGAGGCCTTCGCTTCCGCGGGTCCTTCCATCTTTAGAGTCATCTTTTTGGGCTGGTCTCCTTTGAGCTTCAGGGGAATGCTTTTCAAATTCAAAATGACGTCGGTCACGTCCTCAACTACGCCGGGGAGCGTGGAAAACTCATGCAGAACACCCTGGATGCGGACCGACGTGATGGCGGCTCCCGTTATGGAAGACAGCAGGATCCTCCGCAAGGCGTTCCCGACGGTCACACCATAGCCTCGCTCAAACGGCTGAGCCGAGAACCGACCGTATGTGTCGGTCAAACTTTCATAATCACACTCAAGATATTTGGGTCTTTGAAAACCTAACTCTGTCATACTTCCTCCTTTTGAGGATGCCTCTCTTTAATCAATTTTATTTGGAGTAGAGCTCAACGATATAGTGCTCTTCGACGGGGAGAGTGACATCTTGACGCGTTGGCAGAGAGGCAATTTTTGCGCGCATATTGTCCCAATCCACTGCGATCCAGCCGGGCACAGTCTTATTCCTGTTCTGGCTGACGAACTGCTTGACGTCGGCGTATTCGGCTGATCTCTGCCGGAACGTGATCTCGTCTCCCTCGCTGACTATAAAAGAAGGAATCGTCACTTTCCTCCCGTTGATCAAATAATGTCCATGAGTAATAAGCTGGCGGGAGTGACTGCGGGAACGAGCGAAACCCAAAATATACACCACATTGTCCAGTCTCCTTTCCAACATAGACAGGAGATTTTCACCTGTGATGCCTTTTTTGCGCTCCGCCCTTTTGAAAAAGAGTCTGAACTGGCGCTCGGTCATTCCATAGAACCTTTTGAGCTTCTGTTTCTCTCGGAGCTGAATCCCGTATCCGAGGATTCTTTTTCTTGCCCTTCCATGCTGCCCGGGGGGATAGGCCCTCCGTTCAACCGGGCATTTCTCAGAGAGACATTTGTCTCCTTTTAAAAATAGCTTTGTCCGTTCGACGCGACATTGTCGACAAAGAGGTTGATCATATCTCGACATCTCTTTCTCCTTAAATCCTCAGTTCCTCACACCCTTCTTCTCCGAGGAACACGGCAACCGTTGTGCGGGATAGGAGTCACATCACGGATGGATTTGATTTCCAGCCCGGAAGTCTGGAGGGCGCGGATGGCCGATTCCCGTCCGGCGCCAGGTCCAGAGATTCGGACATCCACGTACTTGACCCCTAAATCTCTGGCTTTGTTCGATGCTTCCTTGGCCGCCAGCTGTGCGGCAAAGGGCGTTCCCTTGCGGGCGCCTTTAAACCCGGCCGTCCCTGAGCTGGCCCAACAAATTGTGCTGCCCTCGTGATCTGTTATCGTGATGATGGTATTGTTGAAAGTCGCCTGAATATGCGCCACGCCAAACCCGACTTCTTTCCTGACCTTTTTTTTCTTAGCTTTTACCTTCGCCATGGACTATTCCTCTCTTTTAGCTGGATTGAGCCTTCATCTTCTTGATGGTATGGCCTCGCGGCCCCTTCCTGGTGCGGGCATTGGTCTTTGTCCTCTGGCCGCGCACCGGCAGCTTCCTTTTGTGCCGGAGTCCGCGATAGCAGCCTATATCGATAAGCCTCTTGATATTCATGCTGACTTCTTTTCTGAGGTCGCCCTCGATCTTCTCGCGCTTTTCGATGATCTGACGGATTTTATTGATCTCGTCCTCCGTGAGACTCTTCACCTTCTTATCCTTATCGATCTTGGCTTCCTCGAGAATCTTGTTCGCCTTGGAGCGGCCGATCCCAAAAATATACGTCAGACCAACCTCGATTCTCTTCTCCGGGGGAAGTGTGATTCCTGCGATTCTTGCCATTTTTTCCTCGTTTAGCCTTGTTTCTGTTTATGTCTCGGGTTGCTGCAGATAACCCGAAGGTTTCCTTTGCGCCTAACAATTTTACAGTTGCGGCAAATTTTTTTGACTGAAGCTCTTACTTTCATGGGCTTTTCCCTTATTTAAACCTATAGGTGATTCTTCCTTTGGTTAAATCGTAGGGCGATAGCTCGACCAACACTCTGTCGCCGGGAAGAATCCGGATAAAATGCTTCCGCATCTTGCCTGATATATGGGCCAGGATCCGGTGCTTGTTGGCCAGCTCGACCCGAAACATAGCATTGGGGAGGGTCTCGATAACCGTCCCTTCCGCTTCATAAACGTCTTGCTTAGGCATAGCGATTTACCTCTGAAGAGAAAACCTGCGGCTTCTCTTCTTCTCTCAGGCTTAATATTTCCACACCTCTTGTTGTCAAGGCGATGGTGTGCTCAAAATGAGCCGACAGGCTTCTGTCCTTGGTCACGGCTGTCCAGCCATCCTTAAGGATTTCTTCCTGCCAATCTCCTGCGGCAATCATCGGCTCGATGGCTAAGGTCAAACCTTCTCTGATCTTAGGACCCCGTCCAGGGAGGCCAAAATTAGGCACCTGGGGTTCCTCATGCAGGGAATGGCCGATGCCGTGCCCCACAAAGGCGCGGATGACCGAGAATCCCTGGGATTCCACATAAGCCTGGACGGCATGCGAGATATCAGAAATGCGGTTGCCCTTCTTAATCTGCTCGATGCCTTTATAGAAGGCTGTTTCGGCCGCAGCGATAAGCTGTTTGGCTTTGAGGCTGACCTCTCCCACAGGGATAGTCACCGCCGCATCCCCATAGAAGCCATCAAAAAGAACCCCAAAATCAAGGCCGATGATATCTCCATCCTTGAGAACCCGCGAAGAAGGGATCCCATGGATGATTTCTTCATTAACAGAAGCGCACAGAGCAGCGGGATAGCCTCGGTATCCTTTGAAGGCGGGCACGGCGCCCATTTCCCGGGCTCTGGCTTCCGCGCATTCGTCGAGCGCCTTGGTCGACACTCCAGGTTTGACTATCGTTTTCAACTCGGCCAAGACCTTGGCCACAATCTGGCTGCTCCTTTTTATGGCCGCGATCTCTGCTTCAGTCTTGTATACGATCATCCCAGCGCCTTATTTGCCTCTGATTTGGCCATAGCGGCATCGAGAATAAAAAACAGCCGGCCGAAAACGTCCTCCACTGTGCCGGAGCCGTCAACCCGGTGATAGACTTTTTTCGCCTGATAGTATGCTCTGATCTTCTCAGTCTGCTCTTTGTAGACCCTCATCCTCTCTTTGATAACGTTGGGCTCATCGTCTTTCCTCTGGAAAAGGGGCCTTTCACAGGCATCGCACTGCCCCGCGAGCTTAGGATTTTGAAGATGGAGGTTATAAATCGCTCCGCAATGAGAGCAGACACGCCGGCTTTCGAGGCGTCTGATAAGAGTCTCGATGTCGATGTCGATCTCGACAACGATTTCCGGCCGTCCCCCGTCCATCTTTTCCAGGCTCTCAGCCTGGGCGATATTCCTGGGAAATCCATCTAAAAGATACCCCCGCCGACAATCAGGGCTCTCGATTCTCTGCCGAACAAGCTCCTCGACGATATCATCGCTGACCAATTTGCCTTGGTTCATCAAAGCTTCTGCTTTCTTCCCAACGGGAGTTTGATCCCGGACGGCCTGCCGGAGAAGGTCGCCGGTAGAGATCTTCGGAAAGCCATATTTCTTCTCGACCAGATCTCCCTGCGTGCCTTTGCCGCTCCCCGGAGGGCCGAAGAGTATGATCCTCATCCTCTTCTCCCCCTGATGCGGCTCCGCCGCATGAACCCGTCATAGTGACGCATCACCAGTTGCGCTTCGAGCTGCTGCATTGTGTCCATGGCCACCCCGACAACGATCAGGATGGATGTGCCGCCAAAATAGAAATCGACGTTCAAGCCTTGGGTGAACCACTTGGGCAAGTTGGCATCCAGGAAGTTGCCGATGAGAGGAAGCGTCTGAACCTTGATCCCTGTGATCAAGAACTCCGGCATGATGGCGATGGCCGCCAAATAGATGGCACCGATGAGGGTGATCCGCGAAAGGGTGGTATCGATAAAATCGGATGTATTTTTCCCCGGCCTGATTCCTGGAATAAACCCGCCATATTTTCTTAAATTATCGGCCACGTCAACGGGGTTGAAGACGATGGAAACATAGAAGTAGGTGAAAAAGATGATGGCCGAGATATAAAGCAGGTTATAGAGCGGCATCCCGATATCAAATTGATGGGAGATGTTCTGTAAGAAAGGAACTTTGGCCAGCTGGGCAATCGTCTGGGGAATCGTGATGATCGAGGCGGCGAAAATGATCGGGATAACACCGCCGGTGTTGACCCTCAACGGGAGATGGGTGCTCTGTCCTCCGTAGACTTTCCTCCCGACGACCCTCTTGGCGTATGAGACAGGGATCCGGCGCTGGCCTCTTTCCACAAAGACGATGACCGCGATAACCGCCAGCATCAGAACGATGAGAAAAATGAGTCTCAAGGGGTCCATGTTGCCGGTTCTCAGGCCCATGACGACGCTTTGGAGGCCTCGGGGAAAATCGACCACGATGCCGGCGAAGATGATGAGAGATATGCCATTCCCGATTCCCCGCGCAGAGATCTGTTCACCCAGCCACATGATGAACACCGTCCCTGTCGTCAGGGTCAAGAGGGTCAGCAATTGAAACGCGAGACCTGGATTCGGCACGATGGGAGCACCTCCAGGGCTCCGCAGAGCTTGAAGGAAGATGCCGATCCCCAGACCTTGGATAATGCAGATCACCAGCGTTCCATAGCGGGTATACTGGGTGATCTTCTTCCGGCCGAGTTCTCCTTCCTTGGACAGCCTTTCCAAGTAGGGCCAGACGACCTGGAGCAACTGGAGGATGATGGAAGCGCTGATATAAGGCATGATGCCCAGAGCGAAGATGGTCATCCGCGACATATTTCTTCCGGAAAAGAGGTCGATGAACCCAAAAATCGTCCCTTTCTGGGCCTGCCAGAATTCCGCCAGGGCTGTGGCGCTGATTCCCGGGTTGGGGATTTGAGCGCCGATCCGATAGACAGCCAGAAGAAGCAAGGTGAAAATGACTCTTTTCCTGAGCTCGGGAATGCTGAAAATGTTCCTGATGCTATCTAACATTATTCACTTCCGATGATAATGGCTTCGCCTCCCGCCTTCTCAATCTTTTGCCGCGCCGATTGAGAAAACTTGTGGGCGTGTATTTTCTTGGAGGAAGAGACCTCGCCCCGCCCCAGGATTTTGACCTCTGCGGATTCTTTTTTGAGGAGCCCTGCCTTCACGAACTCTTTCGGACCGACTTCCTCCTTGGTTATTTTCCCGATTCGGTCAAGGTTAATTTCCGCGTATTCTTTCCTGAAGATATTGGTGAAGCCTCTCTTGGGGAGCCTGCGGTGAAGGGGCATCTGACCGCCTTCAAAACCCTTCTTGCGCGAATATCCCGCAATGGACTTCTGGCCTTTGTGCCCCCGGCCTGCTGTTTTTCCCAGCCCGGATCCTGGGCCTCGGCCTTTACGTTTATCCTTTTTCCTCGAGCCTGCCGCTGGATGTAAATTGCTCAGGTTCATTTTTTCTCCGAAACCTCCACCTTCACCAGATGTGAAATCTTATTGATCATACCCCGAATCTCCGGGACATCTCGGCGAATGACCTCCGAATTGATTTTCCTCAGGCCCAAGCCCTTGGCTACTTCACGCTGAGTCCGGGGATAGCCGATCAGGCTGCGGACCAGCTTTATGCGCAGCTCGCGTCCCTCGACATCTTTCTTGACTGCTCTTGTCTTCTTTATTGCCATATCGTTTCCTTTGCCTTGCCTCTTTTTTGGGAAATATCTTCGGGGCTCTTGAGCTGTCGCAAAGCCTTGAGAGTTGCATTGGCCACGCTAAAAGGGTTATTGCTGCGGATGGACTTTGTCAGAATATCCTTGATCCCGGCCAGCTCGACGATCACTCTGACGGCACCACCGGCAATAACACCCGTTCCCTTGGAGGCCGGCCGGAGGACAACCGTGCCCGCGCCGTCTTCCCCTCGAACCAAATGGGGAATTGTCGTCCCCGCTAGAGGCACGCTGATGAGATGCTTCTTGGCACTCTCAACAGCCTTAGCGATCGCCATGGGAACTTCCCTAGCTTTTCCTTTGCCGACACCAACCATCCCGTTTTCATTGCCCACAGCGGCAAGAGCCGAAAAGCTGAGGTTCTTCCCGCCTTTGACCACCTTGGTGACCCTGCGGATAGAAATCACTTGGTCTTTAAGCTCAAGTTCCGGCGTTACTTGTGTTTTTTTCTCTTTCAATCGCTGCTCGTCCACGCTCTCTCCTCTTCTATCGGCCTTGCTGACTAAGGTCAGAAAACAAGACCTCCTTTTCTCAGAGCTTCGGCCACTGTCTTCACCCGGCCATGATAGGGATAGGTGCCTCTATCGAAAACGATCTTCTCAATTTTTTTCTCTTTCAAACGCTGGGCTAAGACTTGTCCCAAGTTCTCGCAAGCATCTTTGTTCTTGTAATTCTTATTTTTTTCTTTAAACGCCTTCTCTAAGGTGCAAGCGGTCGCGAGTACGGTCCCATTCTCATCATTGACAGCCTGGGCATAGATGTAGCGATTGCTCTTAAAAATAAAGACTCTCGGTCTTTCCGGAGTCCCGCGGACCTTTGCTCTTATCCTTTTGCGGACTCTCGCCTTGATTTTCTTCTTTAAGTCTGACTTATCTTTATGCACCGGCCACCCCCGCCTTCCGTTCCTTCTTGATCAGGCGCTCGCCGACATAGCGGACGCCTTTGAGCTTATACGGGTCAGGCTTGCGAAATCTTTTGATCTCTTCGGCAACCTGGCCGACCTGTTGTTTATCGTTGCCTTTGACCGTGATGAGGGTCGGCTTTTCGACGACAATCTGGATGCCCTGGGGGATTTTATACAAGACCGGCTTGGAATAACCCAGGCTCAGCTCCAGGTGATCCTTTTCGAGCTTGGCTCGGTATCCGACTCCGACGATTTCCAGCTGTTTGGAAAACCCGGTCGTCACCCCGATGAGAGCATTCTGGGCCAGGCTCCTCGTCAGGCCGTGAAAGGCCCGCAGTTCTTTAGAGTCATCTGACCTAGTGAGCATGAGTTTCTTGTCTTCCAATTTCGCCTGGATTCCTGGGAACAAAGGTGACTCAAGCTTTCCCTTGGAGGATTCAAATTCAATCTTCTCCGGATGGATCGTCACCTTCACTCCATCAGGCACTTCAATCGCTTTTCGTCCTACTCGCGACATCTTCAGGCTCTCCCTTTTTCCGACTTTACCAGATGGTACACAATATCTCCCCGCCGACGGCCATTTCTTCACATTGTTTCCCGGTCATAATTCCCTTGGAGGTCGAAATGATGGCGATGCCCAGTCCATCGAGCACTTTGGGGATGGAATCTTTCGTGCAGAAGCGGCGGCATCCCGGCCGGCTCACTCGGCGGAGTCCGGAGATGACACTCTGGTTGTCATCCGTATAGCGCAGGGCCACATTCAAGATTCCCTGTTTGTTATCGTCAATCACCTTGAAATTTCGGATATAGCCTTCTTCTTTGAGAATTTTGGCGATCTCCACCTTCAGTTTCGAGGAGGGAACAGTGACTTCTTTTTTCTTGACGCCAACTGCGTTCCTTATCCTTGTGAGCAGATCAGCGATAGGGTCCGATATTTGACTCATAGTCTTATCCTTTCCCAAATTCACCACGAGGCTTTGATGAGCCCAGGAATTTCACCTTTCAAGGCAAGCTCGCGCAGGCAGAGCCGGCACATGTCAAACTTGCGGTAATTGCCTTTCGGACGTCCGCAGATCCGGCATCGTCTATGCTTGCGAACTGCATATTTGGGCTCGCGTAAAGTTTTGGCCACCATAGATGTTCTTGCCACGTTGTCCTTCCTTTATCTTTGTCCTTCTGCCTCTCGAAAAGGCATGCCTAATTTTTTCAAAAGGGCGTAAGCCTCTTGATCATTCCGGGCAGAAGTCACGATGGTGATGTTCATTCCCCTGGACCTTTCCACTTTGGTGTAATCGATCTCGGGAAAAACGAGCTGGTCTCTCAACCCGAGCGTGTAATTTCCCCGGCCGTCAAAGGCCTTAGGAGAAACGCCCTTAAAATCTCTGACCCGGGGCAGCACGATGTTGACCAGGCGGTCGAAGAACTCATACATCCTGCGACTCCGCAAGGTCACATAGCAGGCAATGGGCTGTCCTTTGCGCAGCTTAAAAGCCGAGATGGATTTCCGGGCTCTTCCGATGACCGGCCACTGCCCGGCGATCTGGCTGAGTTCTGTCTTGGCGGTGTCCAACGCCTTGATATTCTGGATGGCATCCCCGGCTCCCATGTTCAGGACGACCTTTTCGAGTCTCGGGACAGCCATCCGGTTTGTGATTCCCAGCTCCTTCTGGAGCTCGGGACCGATTTCGTTTTTGTACTTTTCATAAAGGCGGCTCATCGCTTCTTCCTTACTTTTACTTCTCTAAGCTCAATTCACATTTTTGGCAAACCCGGATTCTGCTTCTATCTCCCAGAATTTTCTTCTTCATCCGAACGCCCTGGCCGCACTCAGAGCAGAACATCATCACATTGGCGACGGAGAGAGGGGCTTCCTTCTCCATGATCCCCCCTTGGACATTGCGGCTTCGGTCAGGGCGGATGAATTCCTTGATGAAATTGACCTTTTCGACAATGAGTTTATTCTTCTCCGGAATAACCACGAGGACTTTGCCGGTCTTCCCCTTATCCTTGCCCTTCCTGACAATGACCATATCCCCCTTTTTCAGCGCGATCTTGCTCATCAAAGAACCTCCGGAGCCAAAGAGACAATCTTCATATACTTCTTCTCTCTCAATTCCCTGCCTACGGGGCCGAAAACACGCGTGCCAATCGGCTCACCGGCGCGGTCGATGATCACCGCCGCATTGTCATCAAAGCGGATGTAAGAGCCATCCTTGCGGCGGACCTCCTTTCTGGTTCGGACGACAACCGCTCTGACGACTTTCCCCTTGGGAATCTTGCTTTCCGGCTCAGCCTTTTTTACGGTGGCGGAAATGATGTCACCAAGGGAAGCCACCCGGCCGACGCCTCCGCCTTGGGGAGTGATGCACATGATCATCCGGGCCCCCGAATTATCGGCCACTTTGAGCATCGTTTGCATCTGGATCATTCTTTCATCTCTCCGATTTCGCTCTCAATTTCTGCCGAGGAAAGACCGACGATCTCCATAACCCGCCACCGCTTTCTTCGGCTGATCGGCCTTGTCTCAATGATCCGGACAATATCACCCACCTTGCATTTTTCGTACTCGTCATGAGCCAGAAACTTCTTTCGCCGCTTGATGATCTTCTTGTACAGGGGATGCCGCAGCTGCCGCTCGACCTCGACGGTGACGGTCTTTTTCATGTTTTTCCCGACAACAACGCCAATTTTCGTCGTTTTTCTTTTTTGTGGCTGGGCTTCCATTCTCTATTCCTTCCTTCGACTCTTTTCTTCGAGCACGGTTTTGATCCTGGCGATATCACGTCTGATATTCCTCAGCTTCATCGCATTCTCCAGCTGTCCCAGGGTATGCTGAAAACGAAGCTTAAAGAGCTGATCAGCCAGCTCCCTCTCCTTGGTCTGAAGTTCATCTTCCGACAGTTCTCTTAATTCTCGCCCTTTCATCTCAGTTCTCGATTCTCTCTCGATACCAAGCGTGTTTTGATCGGCAGCTTGTGAGCCGCCAACCGCATCGCTTCCTTGGCCACGCCTTCCGGGACTCCCTCCAACTCATAGATGATGCGTCCCGGCCGGATCACGTCTACCCAGAACTCCGGGTCGCCTTTTCCCTTGCCCATCCGGACTTCAGTCGGCTTTTTGGTGACGGGCTTCCAGGGGAAAGCCCTGACCCAGAGTTTGCCTCTTCTTTTCATGTAGCGGGTGATCGTGATTCGTCCGGCTTCGAGCTGCCTGGCCGTCAACCAGCAAGGCTCGAGAGCCTGGAGTCCAAATTCACCGAAAGCGAGCTCTGCGCCGCGGCTGGCTTTACCCCTCATCCTTCCTCTCTGGCTCTTCCGGTATTTGACTTTCTTGGGCATTAACATGGTCAGATCTCCTCAACCTCCGTCGTCTGAGAAGTCATTTTGGGTTTGTCCACATCACCCCGGTAAATCCAGACTTTGATCCCGATCTGGCCGTAGGTGCTGAAAGCCTCGGTAAAGGCGTAATCGATGTCGGCCTTGAGCGTTTGGAGGGGAAGACGCCCCTTGAGATACCATTCTGAACGGGCGATTTCCACTCCGCCCAGCCGGCCCGAGCACATGACCTTGATGCCTTTGGCGCCCATTCGCAGGGCGAATTCAACCGCTTTTCTCATGGCTCTTCGATAGGCGATTCTTTTTTCGAGCTGCACGGCGATGCCTTCTCCGACAAGCAAGGCGCAGAGCTCAGGCTTATCCACCTCACGGATATCCACGTAAACCTCTCTCTGGGCGATCCCTTCCAGAAAATTCTTGAGGCTTTCGATTTCTTTTCCTCCCCGCCCGATGATGATCCCCGGCCTGGCGGTAGAGATGATCACTCGCACCTTGGGGCCGACGCGCTCGACGACGATTTCGGCGATCCCCGCATGGAAGTACTTGTCTTTGATTTCCTTTCTCATCTTCAGGTCTTCGTGAATCAACCGGCTGTAATCGGCGCCTTTGGAAAACCACCGGGAAGACCACGTTTTGTTGAACCCTAATCTAAAGCCAACAGGATGCGTCTTCTGCCCCACTGTTTTATCTCCCTTTCTTTTCTTCTAAATAAATATGGACATGGCTTGTCCTTTTGATGATCCGATGGGCCCTGCCCATGGGAGCAGGCCTGATCCTTTTCATTTGAGGACCCTCGTTAACATAGACCCTCGCTATATAAAGGTTGTCGACATCGATGTTGGCGACCTTTTGTTGAGCGTTGGCGATGGCGGAGCGGAGAACTTTTTCGATGATCAAACTGAGTTTTTTCCTGTTCGAAAAATGCAGGATGGTCAGCGCTTCTCCCACAAAGCGGTCGCGGACAAGATCAGCCACCAGCCGGCCTTTCCGGGGGGACATCCTGACATACCTGGCTGAGGCCTTTGAAACAAAATTATTCTCTTTCATCTTACTTGCCTATCTTGATCGCTTTTGCGGCTTTGGATGTATGACCTTTAAAAGTTCGAGTCGGAGAAAATTCCCCGAGCTTGTGGCCGACCATGTTCTCCGTGATGAAGACGGGGATGAATTTTCTCCCGTTATGCACGGCAATGGTGATACCCACCATCTCCGGGATAATCGTGGAGCGGCGAGACCAGGTCTTGACTACTTTTCTCTCCTTGTGCGAGCGGATCTCGACAATATTCTCCTTCAGGTTAGGATCCACATAAGGACCTTTCTTTAAAGACCTGCCCATGCTTACTTACTCCTTCTTCGGACAATAAAAGTCTGCGTTCTTTTATTTCTGCGCGTTCTGTAGCCCTTGGTGGGAATCCCTTCAGGGCTCACGGGATGACGGCCACCCTTGGACTTCCCTTCTCCTCCGCCATGGGGATGGTCGATGGGATTCATGGCCGTGCCCCGGACATGCGGCCGCCAGCCGAGCCAGCGGCTCCGGCCGGCCTTCCCGACGGAAATATTCTGGTGGTCCAGGTTGCTGACCTGGCCGATCGTCGCCCGGCAATCTAAATGAACCTTCCTGATTTCCGAGGAAGGAAGCCGGACTTGGCCATAATCTCCTTCCTTGGCCAAGATCTGGGCGCCGGAGCCGGCGGACTTGGCCATCTGTCCGCCTTTGTTCTTCTTGAGTTCGATGTTGTGGATGATCGTCCCGAGAGGAATAAAGCGCAAAGGCATGGCGTTTCCAGGAAGAATATCCACCTGGGTATCCGAGGAAATAATGATTTGTCCCACTTTCAGGTTCAGGGGAGCCAGGATGTAGCGGCGCTCGCCATCTTTGTATTTGATGAGCGAAATAAAAGCTGACCGGTTGGGGTCATACTCGATGGTCTCTACAACGCCAGGGATTTCCGTTTTGTCCCTTTTGAAATCCATCACGCGGTACATCCTCTTGTGGCCGCCGCCTCTATGGCGGGTGGCGAGATGGCCGCGCGAATCTCTCCCCCCTGAAACAGGAAGGAACTCGAGCAAAGATTTATGAGGAACTCGGGTCGTCAAGTCTTCATAAGTTAATCCTGTCCTATGGCGTAAGCCGGGTGTCTTCGGTCGGTATGTTTTCAGGCCCATTTTAGACTGCCTCAAAATATTCAATCATTTTTTCGCCTTCTTTGAGCTTCACGTAGGCCTTCTTCCAATCTTTAGTCTGGCCTTGATTGCGGCCGACTTTCCGCCATTTTCCGGTCTTGTGCAGAGTCCGGACGCTCTCCACCTTGACCTTGAAAAGATGCTCAACAGCTTTCTTGATCTCCGTCTTGGTGGCTTTCGTTGCTACTTCAAAGCAGACTTCTTTATTTTTCTCTTTAAGCTGGGTGCTTTTCTCCGTGATGATCGGCCGCAAAATGATCTGATAGGAGCTTTTCATCTTTAGATCCTCTCCATCAATGATTCGAGGGCTCGCTGGGTCAAGACGAGCCATTTGTGCTTCAGGACATCTACGACTGAAAGCAATCTCGAGTCGACAGCCTTAACGTTCGGAATATTCCGCAGGGCCAGAAAAAGGTTCTTATTATCATGCCGATCGACAATGAGAGCGGAGTCCAGGTTGAGACTTTGGAGAAGCTTGGCCGCTTCCTTGGTTTTCGGTTCTTTCAGATTAGCTTCAGCCAAGACAAGAAGGCGGTTTTCTGCGTATCTTAAAGCCAAAGCCGACTTCAAGGCGTTTTTCCTGGCTTGTTTGGGAATCTCATAAGAGTAGTCCCGGGGCTTGGGACCATGAACGGTGCCGCCTTTCCGCCACAACGGGCTGCGGATGCTTCCCGCTCTGGCTCTTCCTGTTCCTTTCTGCCGCCAAGGCTTGCGGTTCGACCCGCTCACTTCTCCCCTTGTCTTTGTGGAGGCGGTCCCCCGTCTCTTGCTGGCCTGATGCTGGACGACCGACTCATAAAGGAGGTGTTCTTTCACCGGATAAGAGAAAACTCTTGCCGGAAGTTCAACCTCACCGGCCGCCTGTCCGCTTTCGTTAAGCACTTGAACTTTCGCCATTTTTTCTCTCTCTTATGCCTATTAGGCTGTCTTGGCCTTAAAATTATCCTTTTTGACGAGAACGTAGCCGCCTCGAGGACCTGGGATCGCTCCCTTGACCATGAGGAGGTTGTTCTCCTTATCCGCCTGGATGACCGTCAGATTCCTGACGGTAACCCTATCCTGGCCCATGTGTCCGCCCATCCTTTTTCCCTTCATCACCCGGGAGGGATAAGAAGAAGCGCCGATCGAGCCGGGCGCCCTGTGGAACATCGACCCATGGCTGGCCCCTCCGCCCCGGAAGCCCCAGCGCTTGACCACACCCTGAAAGCCTTTGCCCTTGCTCGTCCCGATCACATGGACCTTCTCTCCGGCTTCGAAGATATCGACGAAGACCTGGTCTCCCTCCTTGATCTCGGCCTGGTCGGCAAAACGAAATTCCCGGAGAATCTTGGTCGGGGGCAAGCCCGATTTCTTGAAATGACCGACGCTGGGCTTGGTGGGCTTCCTCGCAGCTTTCTCCTCCACCAACCCGAGCTGCAACACCGAATACCCGTCTTTCTCCAGGATCTTCTTCTGCACAACGGTGCAAGGCCCGGCCTTGATCACCGTAACGGGAATCACATTTCCCTCGGCGTCGAAGCTCTGGGTCATGCCGATTTTCTTGCCAATCAGCCCTTCAATCATCTTCAATCTCCTCCGGTCCCGAAGGCCTGAATCTCCACGTCAATCCCGGCCGGCAGATCCAGCTTTTGCAGCTCCTCGATCGTCTCGTTGTTGTACTCGCTGATATCGATCAGCCGTTTGTGGATCCTCATCTCGAAATGCTCCCGAGATTTCTTGTCCACATGCGGAGAACGGAGGACACAATAGCGATGAATGATGGTCGGAAGCGGGATGGGACCAGAGATCCGCGCTCCTGTCCGCTTGGCTTTGGTGACGATGTCTTTCACCGACTGGTCCAAAAGCCGGTGATCAAACGACTGAAGCCTGATTCTGATTTTTTCCATCTTTCGTTCCTCGGTTCTCCGTAAAAAAAATCCTTTTTTCCTCTTCTCCCCTCCCCTGGAGGGAGGGGATCAAGGGGAGGGGGAACTCTCACCCTCTCCTGCCCCCTCTCCCCTCAAGGGAGAGGACCTATAAGTTACTCCAAGACCTCGGTGACGGTGCCGGCGCCGACCGTCCGGCCGCCCTCTCGAA